>JBCCLY010000249.1:0-6237 GCA_039026655.1 Cyanobacteria bacterium P01_C01_bin.38
AACTAACAATTTATTCATTGCAAGGTGTACCGCTGGGGGTACAGTCACCAGCTTCAAATGACTTGCCGCAACCGCAGGTGCTGGTTGCATTGGGATTAGTAAACTTAAAGCCGCTTTCCATCATGCCTTCGATAAAATCGATTACCATTCCATCTAATAACGGCGCACTTTTTGCATCAACATAAATGGTTATGTCGTCTTGTTGAACTACCAAGTCATCAGCAGCAGGTTTACTGGTAGTGTTCATTGCATATTCGTAGCCGTTACAACCACCATCTTTAGCGGAGACTCGGATACCTTTAGGTTTTTCGTTTTCACCTGTATTCATATTTTGTAAAAACGAACTTAAACGTTGTGCTGCTGTTTCTGTCAAACTAATGGTCATGGTGTTTCTCCGTAGTTGTAGATGATGATTGTTTGTGCTTGAGGAATGATTTGTTATATCTATTGGCAATGCTGGAATTTTCGGATTAAGAATTTTAGATTGACAGTTTTGACTAGTTCGTAGTTGGGAATGCGCGTCCTAAATCCGAGCGATAAATCGCCTACTACAAACTTTATAAGTTTCCGCAAAATCCAAAATCAGAACTTGATATTACCAGTTGTTTCCAGAGGTTGAGAATGGGAATACCTCCAGGGGGCGCTGTTTCCACATACCGGACATTCGCGATCGCGATAAGAGCGACGTTTAGCAAAGTCCATCCTGGTAAAATCTATCGTTAGTAATTGCGATAGTAGAGGCTGACTAAATCCAGTAATTAACTTGATAGCTTCCAAAGCTGTAAGACAAGCTAAAGTACCGGAAACTACACCTAACACTGAAAATGCACGTCTATCCCAATCGGGTTTCTCTGGAAATAGACAAGACAAACAGGGGGTAACACCAGGAATAATTGTAGTTAGATAAGCCTCCATTGAATCCATCGCGGCTTCTACCATCGGCTTTCGCCAACGAACGCAAGCTTCATTTAATAAATTACGCTCTGTAAAGTTGTGAGCGCAATCCAAAGCCATATCAGCTTGCTGTACTAACGAGTCTACATTATCCGGATTGATGTAATCGTGAATTGTTTCTATCTCAATGTCAGGATTGATAGCTTGTAGAGTTTCCTTTGCTTTAAAAACTCTTGGTTTTCCTACCCAATCGTGAGTCATGAGAATTTGACGATTCATATCATCAAGCCGCAAGTCACCTCCTCTAACGAGAATTAGTCTTCCTACGCCTGCAACCGCAAGGTAAAGTGCAGCCGTACCGCCTAATCCTCCAACACCAGTTACCAGAACCGTAGCTGACTTCAAACGCTTTTGTGCTAGTTCGCCAAAATTAGGGAGTGACATTTGGCGGCTATAGCGTTCCAACTCGGTAGGTGTTAGGTTTACCACAATATTTACCTCCTAATCCGAATCAATTTCTGTCAGCTTGACTACATTTTTTGGCTTCTGGTGAAACACTTTGAAAAGTTTTTGTTCTTGGGGTGTTGACTCTATAAATAGCTGATAAGCATTCACTAATGCTTCACGATATTTACCTAATAATTCTGAGTCTTTAAGTTCCGAATTATTCTTATCAATTTCTTTAATATTTGCAGAAAACTTTTGCAAAATATGTAGCCGATTTACGTGTACGACTTTTTGGTCGTATTGCAATTCAAAAAACTTGAAATAATCTTCTGCATCAACTAATTTCTTAAATTCTTCCAAGGTTTGAGCCATAATGGTTACTCCATTGTTTTCAATTGTTGTTTCAATTCATTTAATTCACAATATATTTTGTAAGTAGCCTCAGCAACTTCCATTAGCTTTTCATGATCGGTAGGTAAACCTTCCGCCAAATCGTGCAAGTCCATCTTCATTTGACCTGCTTTACTATTAAGACGCTTTATCTTTTTTTTTAATTCTTCGATATTTGTTGTATCTTCAGTTTGAGCCATAGACATATCCTGATATAGGTATTGGGTAATTGGTAATTGGTAATTGGTAATTGGCATGGGGCATCGGGGAGATGGAGAGATAGAGGGAAATTGCCATTCCCAACTACTAACTACCAACTACCAACTACCAACTACCAACTACCAATTTATAATTCAAACATTTCCTACTTCGGGGAAACGAGTCGCTAGTTCAACGCCTTTTTGTACTAAACTTTCTCCTTCTTCTGCTAGTTTTTCTAAAGAGTTGAAACCAAATCTATGGACATCTCGCATAGTCTTTTTAACTAACAAAAGACGACCGGAAAATACTAATACCCATCCGAAACCTTCGTGATTCAAATCGGTAACAACCTGCGATAGCAAACCAGTTTCCTGTTCAATACGAATTGCTATAGCGCGGTAAAAAGCGTTAATCCGCGATATTGTTCTCAGATCGACTTCACCCTCAACAGAAATTTCGCGTTTTTCTTTTTTGCTAACAACGTAGGGTTTAAGAAGTAAATCATCCGACCACTTCTTATAAGTGCCGTAAGTATCTAAACCTCGAATTTGCTGCACTAATGCCTTAATAAAAGAAGAACTTAAGACATCGCTAGTTGCCGTACCGTTCACACTATTATTAGGGTTCATACAATTGCATCCTCTTCTAATTCATCTTCAATGTTACGGTCTTTTTGTTGTAAAGCTTTACGCAACCAAGGTGGTGGACTTCCCTTGAGAGTTTTCACCAATCTTTCTAAAAGTTCTTTAATTTCATCTTGCTCGGAACGTGCTTTAACTGGAGTAACGCCCTTTTTAATCAAGCGAGCAGCGGCACTACCTCCGATTGCTGTAACATAAACAATAGTGCAATCTTCTAAAGCTTGTAGTTTCGGTACTAATTTATCTTCATTGCCATCTTGTTTCAGTTCGCCACCAAAAGAAAGTGTTTCTAAAAAATTGTATCCTCCATCCGAAATTTCATAAACATCAATCGTTTTTGCCGAACCAAAATGAGCATTAATATGAACATTATCGTTCGTCGTAAAGGCAATTTTCATGTGTATTACTCCTTTAAATTGGGTTAAAGGTAATGGGTAATTGGGGATTGGGGATTGGGGATTGGGGATTGGGGATTGGGGATTAAAGAAACAAGGAGATAATAACTTTCTAATTCCCAACTCCTAACTCCTAATTCCTAATTCCCAACTCCTAACTCCTAACTCCTAACTCCTAACTCCTAATTCCTAACTCCTAACTCCTAACTCTATTCAGTGCTTTAAACTCATTTCTTCTTGCTCTAAAAATAGGTTGCCGATGTCAAACAAAATTCGCATGGTTCCTTGATAGCCAACCTTATTAAATTGACCTATACCTAAACGGTCAAAAATAGGAATGCCTTGGCGATAAAGAGGAATATTTAATTTGCGAGAAACTGTTTTAACGTTAGAGTTACCTATTAATAAATCGGAACCTGGGGCAATTTGCTCAAAGTCTTCTAAGTCACCAATAATTACTTTTTCGACGGGAAGTTTTTCCAGTAAAGGAGAACGTGTAGTGGTGACTGCGGCTTGAATTTCTGCTCCCATTGATTGCATAAAATTAGCCGTTGAGTAAAGCAAATCTGGTTCTAATGCTAAGGATACCCGCTTGCGACCAAAGAAAAAGTGAGTATCGAGCATCGCGTCTTGTAATTGACGGCGTTGGCGACGATATTTTTCGGGAACGCTAACGCCACTAACATCTGATAGTGCTTGTAAAAAGTTATCTACAGCATCTAATCCGGTTAACTCGCCAAATAATTCGTAAGGAATCGCAAACCGCTTATCAAGAATTTCGGCAGCACCTCGCATACTTTCACCGATCGCGATAGTAAAAGCCGAATTACCTACCTGATGCAGTTGCGCCAAAGTGTTTCCACCAACCGTTATCGGACTCCATGAATCATCTAGATGACCATCTAATGAAGCGGAAAGGTCTGGTACAACAATAGGAATTAATCCAAAGGCACTAACGATATCTTTAACTTCCTGTAAATCCCCTGGGGTAAAAGCAGAACTCATCAAGATATTAACTTGATTGGGTTTAATTTCACCTTTTTGAGGAAGTTGGCTAACCATGCTTTCTACAGCAGCAGCATATCCATCTTGCAGCGCTCCTTTAAAATCTGGTGAGGAGACTAACAAAATTGGTAACTCGTTAAGTTCGGGATGACTCTTACGAAAATCTCTGAGGATTTTTTCCATATCATCCCCTCTAGTTTCCGTCAGCCCAGTGGTGCAAAGTCCGATAATTTCAGGATTTACTTTTTCTACCAGAGTTAAAATTGCTTGCTCAACATTATCCTCTCCACCCAAAATAGTAGAGACTTCCGTCATCGCTGTAGTAGAAAGAGGAATCACCTCTCGAAAATGCCGTACCAACACAACTTTAGCGAAAGCTGTACATCCTTGGCTGCCATGAACTAGAGGTATCATACCTTTCAATCCCAAAAACGCTAAAGTTGCACCCAAGGTTTGGCTTTGCTTTAGAGGATTTACTATAACTGGTTTATTTTGAGTCGCGACAATAGCCATGATTTTATAAATAGGTAATGGGTAGTTGGTATTAGGTAGTTGGTATTAGGTAGTTGGTATTAGGTAGTTGGTATTAGGTAATAGGTTAAAGGTTTTAAATTGGGAATTGGGCATTGGGGAAAATAGTTTATTTGTAGGTTGGGTTAAGCGGAGCGCAACCCAACATCCGAGTTGGGTTTCACTATGTCCTAATGTCCTAACGGACACGCTGAACCGCACGCGACCCGGGAACGCTAACGGATATGCTCTGTTAACGTTCAACTCAACCTACAAATATCTGTTATCTGCTAACAGCTAACTGTTCACTGCTCACTGTTAACTGTTCACTGTTAACAATTAACTGTTCGCTGATTTCCCAGGGAGCGGGTTGACGTATTTGTTGCCAAACTGGGCTGTAAAGTGCTTCGTCTAATTCTCTTGCCATGTTAACCATGCCGTCATAACCTGCGTAAGCGTGATGGCGTTCTTGGTTAATATCTAAAAAAGGAATTCTGGCTTTAAGAGCCGTGTATTGATTTCGACCGCCAGCAATGAGCATATCTGCTTTGGTTTCGCCGATGACTCTTATCAATTCCGCAGGATTACCTTTGGACATAGTAATACCATCTTTACCAAGCAAGTTCTTAATTTTGGCTTTGTCTTCTTCGGTACTTTTCTTTGTGCTGGTGGCAACAACTTCCATTCCCAAGTCTTTGGCAGCGGAAATAATTGACCAGCTTTTTACTCCTCCGGTATAAAGTACAACGCGCTTGCCTTTCAACCGGGCACGGTAGGGAGCTAATTTTTCATCTAGCTTGGCTGTTTCTTCTGCAATTAATTTTTCAGTGCGCTCCTGTAAATCTTTATCTCCCAACTTACTTGCTACAGTTCTTAAAAAGCGGTTCATGTCGGCTACGCCATAAAAAGATTCTTCTATGTAAGGAATGCCGTAATTTTCCTCCATTTTCCGCGCCATGTTAATCAAGGCTTTAGAGCAAATCATTATGTTGAGTTTGGCACGATGAGCGTAGGAGACTTCTTTATAACGAGCATCACCTGTAATTTTACTTAAAACGCGAATACCTAATTTTTCTAATATTGGCGTTACATTCCACATTTCGCCAGCAATATTGTACTCACCGATAAGATTGATATCGTATGGGGTGGTATATTCAGGTTCAGAAGTTCCAACGACGTACTCTAATAAAGTTTCTCCAGCCAGACGATTGCCAAGATTCTTACTACCAACAAAACCCGGTGCGTTAACAGGAATCACGGGAATACCGACTTTTTTCTGAGCAGCTTTACAGACAGCATCTATATCTTCACCAATCAGAGCCGTTACGCAGGTGGAGTAAACAAATATAGCTGCGGGATTATGATTATTTTTTACGTGCTGGATAGCTTTATACAGCTTTTTCTCGCCACCAAAGATAACATCGTTTTCATTTAAGTCTGTAGTAAAGCCTGTTTTGTAAAGCATCGGGCCAGAAGAAAGGCTACCGCGACTACCCCAAGAATTACCAGCGCAAGCAATAGGTCCGTGTACCAAATGAGCGGCATCGGTAATCGGAACTAAAGCAATAGTGGCACCATCAAAAGAACAGCCTCCTTGTGCTGCTCCAGGTTGTGCTTGTTGCTTACAAGCTTTATTTTTCTTCTCGCCGTTTTTCTGGTTATTGTGTTCGCAACCTGGTTCGGTTAACAGTTCGTTGATTTTGCTTTGAGTGATTTTCATGATTTAAGGTTGATAGTATGTATAAAAGAATTGG
>JBCCLY010000250.1:0-6233 GCA_039026655.1 Cyanobacteria bacterium P01_C01_bin.38
CACTCCTAAAGGAACTGATATCAATAAAAAGGGAATTACACCCGATATACAAATTGATTTAACAAGATCTCAGCAACGTCAGCTTGCTTCCGATCCAAGATTGCTGGGTACAAGGCAAGATCCTCATTATTCGCGAGCGCTATCGATTTTATCAAACAACAATTTTGCATCTCAAGAGCAAAATCAATTGTCTCGCAAACCTTTGCAGCTTCAGACACGTTAATCGGTATTTTCCACTAGCAGATAATGATTAATTAGTTATAGCGGCGTAGGATAGGTATTTCAACCTAACCAACGCCGATTATTTTTTATTTTCCAAAAACTCAGAAAAATAGGGTAAAACTGTTCCCTGTTCCCTGTTCCCTACTCCCTACTCCCTACTCCCTACTCCCTACTCCCTGTCTTAGTTAGGATTTTCAACGCCAACCTACTTAAATTATTGATAATGGTTTTTAGATTGGGAATACTGACTAGAGGTTAGTATTTGATCTCTAACCAATAATTTCTAGTCAAAAAATCTCGAATCCATGAATAACGAGTCATTGGAAACAACCGCTACCAATACCTTTAAACCCCAGGTATCGGTGGTGGTTCCTATTTATAATGGTACGGCAGATTTACCAGAACTAATTAACTGTCTATTGGCTCAAACCTATCCAAAAGAACGGGTAGAATATTTATTGGTAGACAATAACAGTAGCGATGGTACTTCTGAATTATTAAAATTAGCTGTCTTAAATTCTCCGATCGAAATTCGTGCTTTGAGTGAAAAAGAAATTCAAAGTTCTTACGCCGCACGTAATACTGGTATTCGTGAAGCCGTGGGCGAAATTATTGCTTTTACCGATGCTGATTGTCGTCCGCAACCGCAGTGGTTGGAAGAATTAATGAGGCCTTTTATCAATAAAAATATAGTAATAGTCGCCGGTGAAATTACGGCTCTACCTAGTAATACTTTTTTAGAGAGATACGCAGATAAGCAAGAAACATTATCGCAAAAGCACACATTAGCGAATAAATTTTGTGCTTACGGACAAACTGCGAATTTAGCAATTCGTCGATTAGCCTTAGAAAAAGCCGGATTATTTCGTCCTTATTTAACAACCGGCGGTGATGCTGATATCTGTTGGCGAATTTTGCAGCTTGAAATTGGCAATTTAGAATTTGCCCCCGAAGCAATCGTGCAGCATCGTCATCGAACCACATTAAAAGAACTCAAAAGTCAGTGGCAACGTTATGGGCGCTCTAATAGCTATCTTCACGAACTACACGACGTAGAATTAATGCGCCAGATAACCAAACGTGAATGTTACTATCGGCTCTTACGCTGGCTGCTCAAGGAAGTGCCCAAAACCAGCGTCAAAGCCTTATTAGGTAAAGCCAATCTTTTAGACTTTGCAAACACACCAATTGGCTTATTTACTGCCAGAGCGCGTTATTTAGGGCAGCAGCAAGCAAAATTACCTCCTCAAGCTAAAAAAATTGAATGGCTTTGAAGGGTTAGTGGTTAGTGGTTAATGGTTAGCAGTTAAGTAAGTCGGCACAAATAAACTCAATGATGTCACATTTGGGTAAATTAGGTTAAAACCCTTACTCCTACTTTCTTCCCGGCAGAAGATTACCTATAACGTAGGTTGGGTATCACTCACTGCGTGTAAGCGGAGCTTTCTCGTTAGCGTTACTCTAACGAGTCGTGCCGCGCTGTTGCTTGCGACAGTTACTAACCCCTGACTATAAGTTATTTGATGAGTTTTTAGCGCAGAGAAAAAATCTGGAATTTGAAAAACAAGTTTGAATTATGCTGGTTCGTAGTAAGGAATCTAGTCCTGCTCTTAAACGAAAATATTGGTTCACAGAGCGATAAATTGCTTACTACGAACAAAGAATCTCTTGTTTAATTTCTTCTGGTGTTTTTCCTTTAGTATAAATTACCTGTTTTGCTAACTTCTGATTTGAAGGATGAGTCATGAAAAAACCATTGATTTCTACACCGTTGATTGTAAGTTGATTTCGCTGTTTCAAAATTTCAACGGACTCATCTAAATCTGGCGAAGGTAATAGTAATACAACATTTTTATAGGGAGAAAGTAATTTACTAACGCGAGCAAAATCAGCTTCTTCTTCGTATACAGAATTTCCTGCTCCAAAATCGATTACACAATTGTTGTGTTCTGATAAAAGTCGTTCAAGAGAATGGATTAGAAATCGCTTCCAATATTGGTAAACTCCAGCAAAACCTTGTTGCTCGCGTATTTCTTTTTGTGTATCGGCATCCCAACCAATTTCTTTATAATATTCCCATCTAATTTCATCCATAGAAACTTGTGGAAGATTTAATTTCTGCGATAATAGTTTACCAATTGTACTTTTACCCGTACCTTCTGGACCAATCAAAATAATATCAGAATCGCTGGGATTAATTTCACTCAAAACATCTTCACAGGTTTGCTCTGGTGTTTTATCTTTTGTGTAAATAATATACTTTGCTAAATCGTGATTGGAATGATGTTTGATAAAATGTTCGTTAATTGGCATTCCATTAACTATAGCAGTATTACTTTCTTCAAGTACTTGTAATGATTCTTCTGTATCGGAAGAATATAAAAGCAAAATAACATGGGTTAATGGCTGTAAAATTTGCTCAACCTTTTCTAATTGAGCATCATCATATACAGATTGTTCGGGAGCAAATTCGATTACAGATTCTTGATGTTCTGATAAAACTCGTTCAATTGCATAAGCATGAAATGGCATCATGTAGCGATAAAAGCCATCACCACCGTTTTCTTCTAAAGCTTGTTCTTGTTGTGCTTGATTAAAACCTATTTCTAGATAGTATTGTTCGCTGATATCACTTAGAGAAATAAAAGGTAGCTCTAGCTGCTGAGCTAATAATTTTCCTACAGAGGTTTTACCAGCATTTTGGGAGCCTAGAATTATAATTGGTAATTTCATTAGTTAAATTTATTTTATATTGATGATTAGTTTGTAGTAAGGAATTTAGTCCTCAAAGACGCTACTTAAAAGAGCGATAAATCGCTTACTACGAACAATTTTATTAATCCGCTTCACCAATCAGCGTAAAAGCCGCCCAATCTTTCGGCGCGGGATGCTGTTTCATAGTAGTTAACATCGCTTCTCGCAATGCAGTAGCTTTATCAGGGTTTTTGCGGAAATTTTGATAAAATTCAGTCATTAACGATGCAGTTGGCGCATCCGGTACAGACCACAAAGACACCAATACACTCGGAACACCCGCACTAATAAACGAACGCGACAAACCAACCACACCATCACCTGTAATTTCTCCCCTGCCAGTATCGCAGGCACTCAATACCACCAAATCGGCATTTAATTTTAAATCAAAAATTTCCCCAGCAGTAAGTAAACCATCGTCTTTTCCAGATGCTGTTAAAGCAATACCACTATTTAAACCTTGAACATCATTAAATATCCCGTGAGTAGCTAAATGAATAATTCGCGCTTGCGGTAAACGCTTTACTACTTCACTTTCCGTGGCTTGACTACCGATGAGGGGTTTGTTGTTGAGTAGAGATGCAATGGCTTTTGCTTCCGTTTCCGCACCTGGTAAAGGTGGTAATTGCTGCGGTGGTTCGCCTATTTTCGGCGGTATTTTCGGCATTTTGGGATTACCGACAATTAAATTTTGTAGAGACGCGAAATTTCGCGTCTCTACATTTTTGCGTTGTTTGCGAGTTAAATTCAAAACCTGAATCGATGGGGAAGTGAGAATCGTATGCTTTTCAATCAGGTATTTACCGTTTTCATCTCGTAAAGCTGGAAAGGGAACAAGGAATAAAGAACTTTGCGGAATAAAAATAACCCTAGCGCTAGAGTTTTTCGGTAAAACATCAGCGATGGGTTTGATTAATAATTTGTGTAACTGCTTTAAATTATTTTGTGCTTTACCAGCATCGGGATTGTAAGATACATCAATACCGCGACCTCTAGCACCAATTGATTCGCGACTGTTGATTACGAGTTCTTTTAGATCGGTATTTTCTTTCTGCCATAGGGGTTTGAGGTCAGCTTTGCGAAACGTGACTTCACCCGTAGGTTTGATTATCCAAATATATAGTTCTGATTCTTTAGATTGTTCTTTTCCTACAACTTTGAAATAATCTTTGATAATTGAATATTGCACTAAAGTTGCATTTTGAGCCTTAGCAATTTGTTTTATTTGCTCGATTTTTGGTGCTTGTGGCTTTTCCTGGAGGTTTAAGCGAGATGCGAGTAACTCAACAAAGGCTCTAGCTCTACCTCTTTCGGCAATTTCTAAAGCTGTATCGGTTTTGTTTTGGGCGATGAGGACTTCTTGTAAAGTATTGTAAGTGTTCGATTGTGTATCAATGATTGATACTTTGTTAGCATCATTTAATCCACCCCGTAGAGATTCTAAAACTTTAATTCCCTCAAACAAGGTTGTTTCTGCTGCGGATAGTTTCCTAGATTTGTAATAAGCAAATCCTAGATTGCTTAAAGCCGTACCCTCACTTTGACGATCTTTAATTTCACGGGCGATCGCTAACCATTGCTCAGAGTAATCAATTGCTTTAGCGTAGTCTCCTAAAGAATAGTAAGCAATACCGAGATTACCCAGCGCTTTCCCCTCGCTATTGCGGTCTTTGATTTCACGGGCGATAGCTAAAAGTTGCTCTGAGTAATCAATTGCTTTGGCGTAGTCTCCTAAAGAATAGTAAGCACGACCAAGATTACCTAGTGCCGCACCCTCGCCTTGAGGGTATTTGATTTCACGGGCGATCGCTAAAAGTTGCTCGAAGTAATTAATTGCTTTGGTGTAGTCTCCTATATCTACGTAAGCATTACCGAGATTACCCAGCGCCGCACCCTCATTTCGTCGATCTTTGATTTCACGGGCGATCGCTAAATATTGTTCTGAGTAATCAATTGCTTTGGTGTAGTCTCCTATATTTCGGTAAGCAACACCGAGATAACCCAGCGCCGCACCCTCATTTCGTCGAGCTTTGATTTCACGGGCGATCGCTAAATATTGTTCTGAGTAATCAATTGCTTTGGTGTAGTCTCCTATATTTCGGTAAGCAGCACTGAGATTACCCAGCGCCGCACCCTCACCTCGTCGATCTTTGATTTCACGGGCGATCGCTAAATCTTGCTCTAAGTAACCAATTGCTTTGGTGTAATTTCCTAAGTTTCTATAAGCAATACCCAGATTACCCAGCGCCCTACCCTCACTATTGCGGTCTTTGATTTCACGAGCGATCGCTAAATGTTGCTCTGAGTAATCAATTGCTTTGGCGTAGTTTCCTAGAGAATCGTAAGCAACACCGAGATTACCTAGCGCCGTACCTTCACCATTACGGTCTTTGATTTCACGGAAGATCGCTAAAGTTTGCTCTGAGTAATCAATTGCTTTGTCGTAGTCTCCTAAATACAAGTAAGCAGCACCAAGATTACCCAGCGCCCAACCCTCATTGTGACGGTCTTTAATTTCTCGGTAAATAATCAGCGCTTGTTGCCATGATTGTAATGCAGCTTCATATTGGCTAGTATTAAGTTGCTCAATACCTTGTTGCAACAATCTATCTGCTTCGGCTTTCCGCCCATCAACCGTTTGCGCTAATACCCGTGATGCTGTGAATGTTACAGGTAACTTGGGAACCGCAGCGCCGGAAAGAGTAGCCACAAGGGTAAGTAAGGTAATTAAGCGAAGTTTTTGCAGATACATAGCAGTTAACAATACATAATTGCTTTCACTGAATATATATTTCTCAGTTTCTGGCGGTTATGCAAGTTCGTAATTGGCAATTATGTCACTTTAATCCGGAATTGGTGCGTTACGGCATTTCCAAAATTATGGTTTATAGTTCACAATACTAGAGCCGTAACACACCCTACAAAAGATTTATTTGATAAGCTGATTAAAAAAAACCGCAGAGACGCAGAGAGCGCAGAGGAAGAGATACACAGAATTTATGCAATTTACACTAAAAACCATTAATTAAACCCACGAAGGTGGGTTTCGCTTGTGTAGAAGCGGTTTCAACCGCCGGATAAAACGATCAAACCCAACCATTTATTTGCCACACCGAATACATTTATCCACTAATATGAAGAAATAGAAAGCACATTATCATCAAAACAAACAATGCTAATCATCGGATTGCTGGCTGCGATTTTAACTACTATTGCTTTTCTACCGCAAATGATAAAAACCTGGCAAACAAAGTCAG
>JBCCLY010000251.1:0-6227 GCA_039026655.1 Cyanobacteria bacterium P01_C01_bin.38
GTTAGGAAAAGTTTGTAGTTTGGAAATAGAATCTCGATCTTTAGAAGAGTTATAGTCATTTGTAGAAGCAATATTTTCTACTGACAAATCTTCGAGTAAACCAGAACTTATTAATGGCTTTTCTTGTATTACTTGCGAGCTTCCAGGTTGTAAGTATCCTTCTGTATCGCCCAAACCTATTTCTCCTACCATTTTATGAGGAGGAGATGGAGGTAAAAGCACAGTAAATTGGCTTCCCGAACCTTCTCGCGATAAAAAGCTTACGTCACCACCATGAAGTCGAGCTAAAGCCCTGGTTAGTACTAACCCCAAACCCGTGCCTTCATGCTGACGAGTCATGGGATTTTCTAGTTGCTGAAACTTTTGAAATATCAAATGTTGCTGGCTATCGGCAATACCAATACCTGTATCCCAAACGGTAAAAGCAATCCAACCTTCCCAACTATTTATCTGCAAACCAATTTCATCATCTGAAGAGGTAAACTTGAAGGCGTTGGAAAGCAGATGAATCAGCATTTGACGCAAACGCAGTTCGTCAGCAATAATTTCTTCTAATCCTGACTCAATATCAAGAACAAATTTATAATCTTCGTCTAACTCCGATGCTGTGGCTTTGCTTGTTTGCACGTGGATTGCTTTGGCTTCTTTTAAAGCGCGATCGCAAACGTTTTTGATATTAACTTTGGTTGGATTTAGCGTCATTTGCCCGGTTTCCATCCGGGTTAAATCCAAAATATCGTTAACTACGCTCATCAAATGACGGCCGCTTTGATGAATTAAGTTAGCGTATTTTGCTTGCCTATCGTTAAGTTTGCCTAACTGCTGATCGGATAACAAGCGCGATAACCCTAACACTGCTGTTAAAGGAGTTTTTAATTCATGACTAATACAAGCTAAAAATTCATCTTTTAAACGATTGAGTTGAATTAAATCGGCGTTTTTGGCTGCCAATTCTTGGGTTAATTGCTGTTGTTCGGTAATATCTGTAGCCAAAACCAGCCATAACTGACCGTTTTGAGGTATTTCTTCGTTCTTTAATTCCTGAAACTCAATTTCGTAAAAATCTACAGGTATTTTTGTAAACCGCCAAACTCTTTCTTGCCCATCGAGCATTTCCACAACACAAACACAGCTACCCGGAGAGCTATCTATAAAACAGCGGTTTAAGGTAGAAGTTTCCGATAAATTATTTAATGGCGATTCATCCGTTGGCGTGAAATTACCTTCGATCGTGCTTTCCCAAAGCTCCTTGAATCCTTGGGGATCTTTTAAGTCCCCAAGCTGTTCGTACCAAAGTTGATTTTGCGATACTACTTCTTTAGTATCTGTTTCTAACATTAACGCCCAAGGAAGCCCTCTAAGTAATTGTGCTGCATACTTATAAGACAACTGGCTTTTATTCCGACTTCTAGAATAAATTTTATTTTTCGCATCAGCATAACTGATAACTTCAGCACAATCCGAATGGGTTTTGGTGATCAAATTCTTGGGAAGGGCTGAGATTGTGTTACTTACTTGGTTACATTCCGCCTCTATATTTCCTGAAGCTAGAGCTACAACTTTATTATTCTTCTGGGATGACGCTAAACGTCCCAATAACTTACAGCTATCTAAAAGTCCTAAAAATTTACCATATTCATCCACTAGCACCCAATTATGAGAGCTTGCGGGCAATTTTTGAGTACGCAATTTTGAACCAAATTGCTCTAAACTTAAAGAAGAGCTTAAGATTTGGATTGGTTGGATAAATTTTGTATCTAAACAAGATATTGGTCGATTCCAATCAAATTTTTGTGTGTTTCCTAGCTCGTCCTGCTTTCCATAGATGAAAAATTCTAGCAGATTCGTTGCATCCAGCAAACAACAGGGAACTTGTTGCTCGTTTAGCACTATTAGCTGCTTAGAATGCTGCTCTTGTTCAAAAAAAGATAACACCTCTATAAGAGGAGTCGTTTCATCGCAACTGGGGACTCTAGTAATAAACTCGTAAAGCGGGTAATGTTGAATTGACATTTGCCTGTGGAGCTATCCTTCTTTATAGAGCATCCGGCATCACCGTCCTCACTGCTTGTCTTATTCCTTTTAGAAGCTATAACGTCGGTTAATCGCTATGGGACTTTAAAAGGACAGCGACATCACAGGACGATTTTGAGTCGAAGTTATATGCTTTATTCAAGCAATAGTGTTCGATATCTCAGGAGTCTACTTGCCTTACAAGAGTTGTCGGTGCGGCGGTTTCTACTTTTACTGCCAGCAGATACATTAGGGAGGCAATTACTTGCGTCCTAATGGGAGTTAATACCATGATGCATCTGATAGCAACCATTAAAACAATTATTACCTTAAAATTAGCCAAAAAATCTTTAGTAATTATAACGATTCAAATTATGACATTTTTTTAAGCTACTTTACCTTTCTTATAATTCAGTAAAATTCGATCTGGGGGTATCTAAAGCAGCAATTTTTGTACATAAAGAAAGAAATATTGCTTTTATCTAAAAAATCTAATAGTAACGATTAATAAAATTTACATAAATTATTGTTACGCTTTAACTTTTTGGAAACTACTTTTCTAATTATAGATGGAGATCGATTATTTTATAGTATATTCTTTTGGGTTTGTTTTGGGTTTAGCAAAATAAACCGGCATTGCAATTAATCACAGATAAAACTGAAAAATTCTGTCAATCGTCTAAAGTCAAATAAAGTCAAATAACGAAGAAAAATATCAAAACGTATTTGTTAATATAATTTTCATCTGTCAAAATGTAAAAATATTGCAAAGTAAAATTGAGAGCATGATGTTACCTTGGGAGATCAAAATCGAAATTATTTGTAGAGAACGGAAATTGCTGTAGCCTTTGAGAATAGTTTTAGAACAAAAACTATATTTGGAACTAAATGAAGAATCGCAAGGAAAAATGGATATGTAGTTAGATGTCACAATCTGAAATGATGCTCTTATTTGAGCAAATGAATTCGAGTCAAAAAAAAGAAATTTTGCAAAACATAAAGTCTGAGTATCGTCAAATTCTGATTAAATACTTCGCCAATGATATAAATCTAAAAGAAAAAATAGATAAATTAATTAATACAATATTTTGTGCTAATATCCCCGTGCCTCAAATTATTGAGATTCATATGGATTTAGTAGACGAATTTTCCAAACAGCTAAAATTAGAAGGTAGAAGCGATTACAATTCATTACTTCTTGATTATCGCTTAACATTGATTGATATGTTAGCTCATCTATGTGAAATGTATCGACGCTCTAACACTTCTAAGGGTTGATGTTTTACAGTATTTGTCAGAAGATAAATAACAGAATAATAAATATTTATTGTATAAACAGCGTTTAGATAATGTTTAATATTTACCCCCTCTCAATATAATTTATTTTCTACCCCAATATGCGCGTATGAATCATCAAGATGGTGAAGCCTATGTTCTGAAGCTTTATGTATCAGGAAATACACCTAACTCCGTACAGGCACTAAAGACGCTAAAAACCATACTAGAGCAGGAATTTAAAGGAGTCTATGCCTTAAAAGTTATCGACGTTCAAAAGAATCCGCAGCAAGCAGAAGATGACAAAATCTTGGCTACGCCAACCTTGTCAAAAATTTTACCACCACCAGTTCGTAAAATAATTGGGGATTTATCGGACAAAGAAAGAGTATTGATCGGGTTAAATTTATTGGATGTGCAATTAAGCGAACAAGAAAACAACTTGCAATAGTAAACTATATAGAGGTTAATAAACGGACTTCTATTATCCCCATTTTGGGTTTATTCAATTTTTCGGAAAGTTGAGCCAGTCCATTCTTGGGGAGCCATTACGGTTTTCGGGGTTTCCCCCACGAGCAAATGGCGTGTATCCCTTCGTCTCGGAACTGGCGTGGGGGTGTAGATGTTCTTCCTCCGAAACGAGCGCATCGGCAGATTTTGGATTCTTATCTTCTTTAAGGAAGAGGCTTGTAGATTTTAGATTTTTAACGTTCTCGTGCAGAAGCACTGTTGTGAGCTTGTTTTTTAATCTAAAACTCAAAGTCTTGATTAGGAAAATTTGGGATCGGAACATCTTCCCCAACTTTCCGCAAAATCCAAAACTAGGAGGATAAATTTACTATTTGTAATTAACAAGCAATGAGTGAGACAGAAAAACCGCTACAAATTAACAAGCCTTTAGTAAATAAGGGTGTGGAAAAGATTCGCACCTTAATAGAAGGTTTTGATGATATTACTCATGGTGGATTGCCTAAAGGTAGAACAACTTTGCTCAGCGGTACTTCCGGGACGGGTAAAACATTATATTCTCTACAATTCCTGTATAACGGCATTACTCACTTAGAAGAACCGGGGATATTTGTCACTTTTGAAGAAGCTCCCAGCGATATTATCAGAAATGCTCATATATTTGGTTGGAATTTGCAGCAGCTAATTGACGATGGGCAATTATTTATTCTCGATGCTTCTCCCGATCCCGAAGGGCAAGAAGTTATCGGAAACTTTGACTTATCAGGATTGATAGAGCGCTTGCAATACGCGATTAAGAAATACCAGGCAAAGCGGATTTCTATTGATTCGGTAACAGCAATTTTTCAACAGTACGAAGCGGTGGGTTTGGTACGACGAGAAATTTTTCGTTTAGTCGCACGTTTAAAGAAATTAAACGTTACCACCGTAATGACAACCGAACGACGACAAGAATACGGTCCCATTGCAACATTCGGAGTAGAAGAATTTGTATCGGACAATGTAATAATTTTTCGTAACGTTTTAGAAGGAGAACGCCGTAGACGCACCATTGAGATTCTCAAATTGCGCGGTACGACTCATATGAAAGGGGAATATCCTTTTACGATTACCAACGACGGGATCAATATTTTCCCATTAGGTGCAATGCGATTGACTCAACGTTCTTCAAACGCCCGCGTATCTTCAGGAGTTGAATATTTAGATCGGATGTGCGGGGGAGGATTTTTTAAAGATTCGATTATTTTGGCTACAGGTGCTACAGGTACGGGTAAAACCTTGTTAGTCAGTAAATTTTTGCAGGAAGGTTGTCATCAAGGCGAACGCTCAATATTATTTGCCTACGAAGAATCCCGCGCTCAACTTTCTCGTAATGCTAGTTCTTGGGGAATTGACTTCGAGGAATTAGAAAATCTTGGATTGCTAAAAATTATTTGTGCTTATCCCGAATCAACTGGTTTAGAAGATCACCTGCAAATTATTAAGTCAGAAATTTCTGAGTTTAAACCGAGTCGGATTGCTATAGATTCACTTAGCGCTTTAGATAGGGGAGTTTCCAATAATGCATTTCGGCAATTTGTGATTGGTGTAACTGGCTACGCCAAGCAAGAAGAAATCACCGGATTTTTTACCAACACTACCACCCACTTTTTGGGTTCAAACTCGATTACCGATTCTCATATTTCTACCATCACCGACACGATTATTCTATTACAATATGTAGAAATTCGTGGAGAAATGTCACGAGCAATCAACGTATTTAAAATGCGCGGTTCTTGGCATGACAAGGGTATTAGAGAATACAACATAACTCGTGAAGGTCCCCAAATCAAAAATTCATTCCAAGATTACGAAAGAATTATCAGTGGAGTGCCTACCCGCGTTAGTATCGATGAAAAGGCGGAATTATCTCGTATCGTTAAGGGTTTTGAAGATGAACAAACTTCTGATTCTTAGCATCTGAGTTTACATTGTCAGGGTTCTAAGCGTGATATAGTCTGTGGTGAGAAAATTAGTTTCTGCCGCTTGATTGTAGTGTGAGGAAATGCGGTGAAAGCAAAGCAAATATTAAATAGTTTCTTGCCCGGTGTGACAGCAGCAGTTTTAACGACTCAGCCGACTTTGGCTGATACCGTAACTGTGGATAACTCGCATTCGGGTGTTTATCCTAGTATCTTCACTACCAGTATAAGTAGTGAAGATGATGTAACTAATACTTTTAGTCCCTTAAAGGATACGGTTGACAATAAGAATACCGCGCCAGTGACTCTTACGGGAGTTGAACCGAGCAATGTCAAACCAGTCAATCGTGGAACTTCAGGGGCAAATGTGACTGGTAAAACTGGAGTTATAATAAATGCGATAAAGAAGAATCAACAGAAGCCCCATAGCTTGAGAACGGCTGATCATAGAAGTTTGACACAGGGCTTGAAAAAACCTTCATCTAGCAAAATTTCTTATAGAAATAACAA
>JBCCLY010000252.1:0-6208 GCA_039026655.1 Cyanobacteria bacterium P01_C01_bin.38
AGGTAAAATTCGCGGTACCTTGCTATTAAGTTTGGCATTCATGGAAGCGCTAACCATCTATGGTTTGGTTGTATCCTTGGTACTATTGTTTGCTAACCCCTTCTCATAGTACTGAAGAAAGTTAAGAGTTAGGAGTTAGGAGTGAGGAGTTAGGAATTAGGAGTTAAGAGTGTTAGCGTCAGCGTGTCCGTTAGGACATAGAGTTAGAAATTAAGAATGAAGAGTTAATCAGTAACTTATAATTCATATCTAATAATTAATAACTCATAACTCATAACTCATAACTCATAACTTTAAACTCATAACTCATAACTCATAACTCATAACTTATAAAAGTTGGAGCAAACAATAATAATGATTCACTGGACAACTTTACTAGCTGTAGAAGAAGTTGCTCAAGAAGGTGGTCTATTTGATATAGACGCGACTTTACCTTTGATGGCAATTCAGTTTCTACTATTAGCTTTAATTCTCAACGCAATTTTTTACAAGCCTTTAGGTAAGGCAATTGATGAGCGGAACGAGTTTATTCGCAACAATCAATTGCAATCAAAAGAAGGCTTGACGAAAGTAGAAAAATTAGCGCAGCAATACGAAGATGAATTAGCAAGTGCAAGAAGAGAAGCACAAAAAGTAATTGCTGATGCTCAAGCAGAAGCCGATAAAATTGCTTCTGAAAAAGTAGCAGCAGCCCAACAAGAAGCGCAAGCAGAAAGAGAAAAAGCATCTCAAGAAATCGAGCAGCAAAAACAAGAGGCTTATGCTTCTTTAGAAAAAGAAGTTGATGGTCTTTCTCGCCAAATATTAGAAAAGCTTTTAGGAGCGGATTTAGCAGCTCAGCGATAACAAACTGTAACTTGCATAGTACGGATTTGTAAAATTGCTTGGCTCGAATTCTGTAATTACTACTTTGTAATTCGTAATTATTACCCCATATGCAAGTAAAAAATCAATTGGATGCAGGGATTTTAAATTTTGTCTTTTGGATTATTCTCTCTAAATTGGATTTGAGCAGAGATTTTATTTAAAATATTAAGTTTAGAATCTATAAGTACAATTGATCGGTTAAAGGTAGAAAAAATTTTTCTATAAATAACACTGCTTAAAATAGAAATTGATTAATTACGAATTATAAAAAAGTAAATTACTCCTAATTATTTGGTTATAGAGAGATTTAGTTTTATAGATGCTTGAATCATACAGCATCATATATTTTATGCTGAAGGCAGCGCAGTAGTGGATGAAATAACAACATGGGGACATTCTTAATATTGATGGCGGAAGCCAGCGCCGTCGGCAGTGAGTTAGTTGAGGAAGCAGCGAGCGAAGGTTTTGGTTTTAATACCGATGTCTTAGATACTAACTTAATTAACCTGGCAATTATTCTTGTTGTGCTATTCGTTTTTGGGCGGAAAGCTCTAGGTAGTACTTTAAAAGAGCGTCGCGAGAAGATTGAAGCCGCAATCAAAGCAGCTGAAAAACGCAGTCAAGACGCACAAACCGCTTTAGCTGACCAACAAAAGAAATTGGCACAAGCTCAAGAGGAAGCTAAAAGAATCAGGCAAGCAGCACAAGACAATGCTGGTAAAGCCAAAGAATCTATACTCGCACAAGCCGCTGTTGATGTGGAAAGAATGAAGCAGACAGCAGCAGCCGATTTGAATACAGAAAGAGACAAAGCTATTGCCCAACTGCGACAGCGCGTGGTCGCTCAGGCTTTAGAGAAAGTAGAGTCGCAACTCCGTGGTGGAATTGCCGATGATGCTCAGCATACATTGGTTGACCGTAGCATCGCGCAATTAGGGAGTTAATTATGGCAAGTAACACAGCAACCGCAGCAGTATCCCGTCCTTACGCTGAAGCGCTAATGTCTATAGCGCAGTCAAACAACGTTGCAGATAAATTTGACTCTGATGTACGTTCTTTGTTGAACTTACTGAAAGAAAGCGAGCCGCTGCAAAACTTTTTTGCAAATCCGTTTATTGACGGTGAAGACAAAAAGGGCGTTATCGGCAAGATACTTAGCGACGATACTAACCCAATATTTCGTAACTTCTTGATGCTGCTAGTAGATAGACGGCGAATTATATTGGTAGAAGATATAGGCCAAGAATATTTGGCGAAGTTACGAGAACTAAATCAAACAGTATTAGCAGAAGTGATTTCAGCCGTTCCCCTCACCGACGAACAGCAACAAACAATCAAAGAAAGAGTTAAGTCAATGACTGACGCTCGCGAGGTCGAGTTAGACAGTACTATTGATAGCGACATCATTGGTGGCGTAATTATTAAAGTTGGTTCTCAAGTAGTTGATTCCAGCTTAAGAGGTCAATTACGCCGCTTATCTTTGAGCTTGAACAAGTAAAACGAGTTAGGAGTTAGGAGTTAAATAAAGTTAGGAGTTAGGAGTTAGGAGTTAGGAGTTAGGAGTTGAATTTGTAATTAGAAATTCATACCTAATAACTAGTAGCTAATAACTTATAACTAACAGCTAATAACTCATAACTCATAACTCATAACTCACAACTTAATAATCTTTTCCTGTCGTAAGAAAGAAGATAAAAAAATGGCAATTAGCATTAGACCAGACGAAATTAGTAATATTATCCAACAGCAAATCGAGCAATACGACCAGCAGGTCAAAGTTGCAAATGTTGGTACCGTGTTGTCAGTAGGTGACGGTATTGCTCGTATCTATGGCTTGGAAAAAGCTATGGCTGGCGAGTTGTTGGAATTTGAAGATGGTACCGCTGGTGTTGCTCTTAACTTAGAAGAAGACAACGTTGGTGCAGTATTGATGGGTGACGGTCGCCAAATTCAGGAAGGTAGTACCGTAACAGCTACTGGTAAAATTGCTCAGGTACCCGTTGGCGATTCCATGATTGGCAGAGTTGTCAATGCTTTGGGTGAGGCGATCGACGGTAAAGGTGATATCCAAACTTCTGAAGGTCGTTTGATTGAATCGATGGCTCCGGGTATTATCGCTCGTCGTTCCGTACACGAACCAATGCAAACCGGAATTACCGCTATTGACGCGATGATTCCTGTAGGAAGAGGACAGCGAGAATTAATTATTGGTGACAGACAAACTGGTAAGACAGCAATTGCAATCGACACCATTATTAACCAAAAGTCCGAAGACGTAATTTGTGTTTACGTAGCTATCGGTCAAAAAGCTTCTACCGTTGCCAACGTAGTACAAACTTTGCAAGATAACGGCGCGATGGATTATACCATCGTAGTTGCTGCAAACGCATCCGACCCCGCACCTCTACAGTGGTTGGCTCCTTATTCTGGTGCTGCGATTGCTGAGTACTTTATGTACAAAGGCAAAGCAACCTTAATTATTTATGACGATTTGACCAAGCAAGCACAAGCTTACCGTCAAATGTCCTTGTTACTACGTCGTCCACCCGGTCGTGAAGCATATCCTGGAGACGTATTTTACCTCCACTCCCGCTTGTTGGAACGCGCTGCAAAACTCAGTGACGACCTAGGTTCCGGTAGCATGACCGCATTACCAATCATTGAAACCCAAGCTGGTGACGTATCCGCTTACATTCCTACCAACGTAATTTCGATTACCGACGGTCAGATATTCTTATCTTCTGACTTATTTAACGCCGGTATTCGTCCCGCAATCAACCCCGGTATCTCCGTATCCCGTGTGGGTTCCGCCGCTCAAACCAAGGCAATGAAGAAAGTTGCTGGTAAGTTGAAGTTAGAATTAGCACAATTCGACGAACTACAAGCATTCTCACAGTTTGCATCCGACTTAGATAAAGCAACTCAGGATCAGTTAGCTCAAGGCGTGCGCTTGCGGGAAACCTTAAAGCAACCACAAAACCAGCCTCGTGCAGTATACGAGCAAGTTGCAATTTTGTATGCGGGTATTAACGGATATTTAAGCGATATCGCAGTTGATAAAGTTACAGAATTTGTGGAAGGATTCCAAGAATACTTGAAGAACAACAAAACCGAATTCAAGCAAGGAATTCAAGAAAAGAAAAAACTTGAAGAAAACGAAGAAAAAGCTTTGAAAGAAGCAATCGAAGAGTACAAAAAGACCTTCATGGCAACTGCGTAAAACAGTGAGCAGTGAACAGTGAACAGTGAACAGTAAGGAATAGGAGGAGAGGGGTTGATGGCTTGGATAAAAGTTTCTAGTTTTTATTCCTTTAGCATTAACTATTGATTCTCTGACTGTTATTCGCTAACTGTTAACTGCTCGCTGCTCACTGTTAACTGTTAACTGTTCACTGTTCACTGAAAGAAATTATGCCTAATTTAAAAGCGATACGGGACCGCATCAGTTCGGTTAAAAATACCAAGAAAATTACAGAAGCAATGCGCTTGGTTGCGGCTGCAAGAGTACGTCGCGCACAGGAACAGGTAACTTCTACCCGTCCGTTTGCAGACCGTTTGGCACAAGTTTTATTTGGTTTGCAAAGCCGTCTAACCTTTGAAGACGTAGACTTACCGCTGATGAAAAAGCGTGAAGTTAGTACAGTTGGTTTGCTGGTAATTTCTGGCGATCGCGGTTTGTGTGGTGGCTACAATACCAACGTTATCAAGCGTGCGGAAAATCGCGCCAAAGAACTACAGTCTGAAGGTTTAGACTATAAATATGTACTCGTAGGACGTAAAGCCAACCAGTATTTTCAACGTCGCGAACAACCGATTGAAAATTCATATACCGGCTTAGAACAAATTCCTACAGCAGCAGAAGCCACCAACATCGCTGACGAATTACTTTCCTTATTTTTATCTGAAGAAGTAGACAGAATCGAATTAGTTTACACCAAATTCGTTTCCTTAGTAAGTTCTCGTCCCGTTGTACAGACTTTGCTTCCTTTAGATCCCAAAGGTTTATCAGCAGAAGACGAATTCTTCCGTTTAACAACTCGTGGTGGAGAATTTGAAGTAGAGAGAGAGAAAGTTACAACTCAAATGCGTGCTTTCCCTCGCGACATGATTTTTGAACAAGATCCAGTACAGATTCTGGATTCCTTACTGCCACTATACTTAAGCAACCAACTATTGCGAGCATTGCAAGAATCCGCAGCCAGCGAACTAGCAGCGAGAATGACAGCAATGAGTAGCGCTAGCGACAACGCAGCAGAATTAATGAAAAACTTGTCGAGATCCTATAACAAAGCGCGACAAGCAGCAATCACCCAAGAAATTCTAGAAGTAGTGGGTGGTGCCCAAGCGCTTGGGTAAAGAAAGTTAGGAGTTAGGAGTTATGAGTTAGGAGTTTTTTCTTGTTTCTTGTTCCCAGGTTCTACCTGGGAATACAGTTTACGAGACTCTGGCTCGTGTTTTAGTTGAGGCAGAGCCTCAAGTTACGGGTTCCCAGTCGGAGACTAGGAACCAGTTATTAACTCCTAACTCTTAACTCCTAACTCTTAACTCCTAACTCCTAACTCCTAACTCCTAACTTCTAACTTTTACGGGTTCCCAGTCGGAGACTAGGAACCAGTTATTAACTCCTAACTCCTAACTCCTAACTCCTAACTCCTAACTTTTTAAAGGTGGCAATTTTCAAAAAGCTGCACTATAATAGAATATGAATCACATGGGTCTGTAATGGTTTCGACGGGGTGGTGAAAGCTACTCGTTGATACAGGTCGAGAGTGAGCCTAATCTCGTAAATCAAGGTTCAAACAAATAATAACTGCAAACAACATTGTAGCATTCAAGCGTCAAGCAGTAGCTGCTTAAAATTTTTTCGTACGCTTCTCTTTAATGTGACTCCGTTAAGCATTAGAGAGCAACCCCCAACGGATGCTCTAATAAGTTCCCTTTGGTGGACTTATTAGAAAAGACTTTACCAAAGCATCCCACCGTTCGGGATAATGAGCGGTCCCTGCCTCAAGGGTAAGCGAGGCTAAACCTGTGAATGATGCGGGAGTAAATACCCATTTCGGACGGCAGTTCAATTCTGCCCAGGTCCAATATTATACAAATACTAGTCCACCTTATACTTAGATGTAGAGGTGGATTTGTTTTTTAAGATGAATAAATCGCAAGTAACTGTTATCTGTCAAAATCCTGCTTGTGCTAAGGAATTTAATAAGAGTCGGAGCGAATTTAATAGAAGTGAAAAATTAGGAAGACTTCATTTTTGTTCTTTAAGATGTCATGCAAAATATAGAGGGCTTGGAACTTCTAAAATTGAAGCTAATAGAACAACTGCCCATTTAAA
>JBCCLY010000253.1:0-6207 GCA_039026655.1 Cyanobacteria bacterium P01_C01_bin.38
GGAATTTTAGCGCAAGCTTTAGGTATTCCTGTGGTAACGGTAGCTAGAAATTCTGATAATTTTGAAATTGATTTAGAAGCAGCATCAAAAGCGATAAAAACCAATCGCGAACAACCTATTAGAACAGTTTTTGTTGTTCACCCCAATTCTCCTACGGCTAATTCTTTAACGGCAGCAGAGTTAGCGTGGTTAAGAAGTTTACCGGAAGATATTTTAGTGGTAATTGATGAAGCTTATTTTGAATTTAGTCAATCTACTGTCGCCTCGGAATTATCACAACATCCAAATTGGGTGATATTGCGGACATTTTCTAAAGGTTTTCGTTTGGCAGCAATGCGTGTAGGGTATTCTATTGCTCATCCAGAACTAATTGCTATTTTAGAAAAAGTCCGTTTACCATACAATCTTCCAAGCTTTTCGATAGCAGCTGCATTAATAGCCGTACAAAACCGCTCGCTTTTACTAAAATCTGTTTCTGAAACCTTGAGCGAACGTACTAAATTACTGGAAAATTTATCTCAATATTCACAATTACAAATATCTGATAGTGATGCTAACTTCATCTTTTTGCGCCTTAAAGCACAAGATGAAACACAAATAAGCAACACTTTAAGAAATCTTCACAAACAACTGAAAGAATCTGGCACTCTGATACGACTCACTGGTGGGGGATTGCGAATTACTGTAGGTTCTCCTTCAGAAAATGCACGCACTTTAGAGCGGTTTGAAAAAGTCTATAAAAATCTTAATTTAAAATATTAAAATTCAAATTTTGAATTAAAATCTTCAACTATAACCGTATACAAGCCAATTCCTCAACTAAGAGTATCTACTTCATTACCCAAGCGGCGTACTATTGCTACAGTCTGTGGCAAAACTCCCACTAACATTGCAAAAGCTCTATCCGGTAACTGACTTACTACTTCTGGCGGAAAATATTGCTCAAACTGATCGAGAATTCTTTGAACTCGCTGTTGAGGTACTGGATTTTCAGTAATTTGTTTAATTAACCTAATCCACTGCCTTCGTATTAAATAAGACTTTTGCCGTTCATCGGAAGAACTAGTTGTCAATAACATAGACGAAATATTTCCAATCGGGAGTACGTGGAGGCAATCGCGATCGTAATCGCCACCGACAGCGGCTCCAGGTCCGGCAAACTCAGCATGATAGGCTTTAAACAGTATTAGCCCATTTCGTCTACGACTATTGACCATAAAAACCTTTCCACTATGTAGCTTTGTCAGTAGATCCGAGCCATAAGATTGCTCTACTCCATCTGGCATCACAAGATAGTCAAGGAAACAAGTGTCAGGATAATAAGTTGATACCATAGCAGTTTGATAGCGTTGGTGCTTTTCGCTATCCATCTTTTCTAAAAAATTTGAACAAAGAAGGAACTTCCGCAGAACCGTTACAGGTAATTAGCGATTAAATCAATGAATACAGCTTTAGTTTTGTTATTATCTAAAGCTTTATTTTTCGGTTTAACTAAATTCAAATTAAATTAATTAGATTAACCTATTGAGTAACCATATTTTATGTGATTTAACTGGATTTGTCTTCCAGTACAGGAATGTTTACTTAAAGTTTCTATAAAGATAGATATTTTATATACAAAGTTAGTGTAAAACATTAATCAATTTAAGTGTAATTTTACGCTTATTGCTCATAATACTTAATCTCAAATGCTTTCACTATCTAAGCTTTTATATAAAATACAAAATCATGACAGTATTTTATCAGCAGAGATTTTTACAAGAAAAATATATGCTGTTAAACATCTCTACAAAAATAGCTTACTACAACTATATCCGCCATATTTTAAAGAAAATATAAAAAAATCAAGATTTTGCTAAAGTTGTTGTGACTTTATGTTTTTATATTGCTCCTAAATGGTTCGTAGACAATATAAAAAGTGTTTATTTTCTGAATCTTTAATAAATTTGTTATGCAGATAGCTTTTTAATAAATTCGACCTGTACTAGGTGAACTAACGAAGCTAACCCTAATTAAGGTAAATATTTTTATTCAAAAAAAGATATAAAGAAATGTAAAAATTTAGTAAAAAAATAACTATAAAATCTGTATCAGAATGTGAATCATATAGCTAACTAGATTAATTCGAGAAATGGCTTAACATTAGTTGAATACTTAGTCAAGTGATTAATGTACGTTTTTAGAAGTATAGACTCAAATAGTTAGATATTAATTGTTTAACACTGTTAAATATGCTTATAAAGTAAAATTTGCCGCGAGCGTCTAAAGAAAAAGGAATTCCAATTAGAGTCGATTTGGTGCATCCGGTATCCTAATTTAAAATAAAGTTGCCGCGCTTGGTGGTTATTTTCCAAAACATGAAGATATAAATCTTTAAACCCCCATTCTGCGGCAACTTTTTCACAGCTGTTTAATAGCGCACAAGCTGCTCCTTGCCTTCGGTATTGAGGGTTTACAGCTAAATTAGATAAATAAGCGAAACTTTTTCGAGTGCCGGTGTAAGTCCAAGTATCACCCAAACGCACGCTCAATTCTACAGTCGCAACTAAATTTAAATTTGCTCGATCGCTAGTATCAACAGCTACTAAACATATATGATGAGGTGCCTCTGTAGCAAAACGATGTCTTAAGTCTTCGTAAATGCCTAAACGCAATAACGGAAAAGCCCATCCCCATATACCGTGACGGGAGTGAAAGCTTTCGGCAATAATTTGGGCAACATCACCTAAATCAGCAGCGGTACACTGCCGAATTTGGAACCCGGAAGAAATTGAGTTAGTTGCAACCGCAACTGGCTTTTGGTGAGATGGAAAAAACGAAGGAGTCAAGGTTGTAATGGTGTTTAAGTTATTCATATAAATCGATGAAAATACTACAAATACAGGAATGTTAAAGATTAATATCCTTTTAATCGTTTAATTATTGCCTTTTTTGCAACGCTTCGTGACTATAAATATTAGCTCAAACTATCCAGGAACTATAGATTTTGAATAGTAACGCAGATAATTAAACTAATTTTTCTTACTATAGGGATTACTATAGTGCATACGGGGGCGTTAATTATGTTCGGCAATACCTACATTTACAGACGAATTTATTTTGGACTCCTGACAGACGTTGTTTTAACCTCCTGACTATTGATATTAACAACTTCTTTATCAAATACCGCACTTTTTACGCCAATCAATGCAAGTAAGCTAATCCTACTTAGCATAGATATTATCTACCTTGATGTTTCCAACGGAAAGCTTCTTGCGGCATAGCATAGCGAATAAACATTTTAATCCATGTTTTATGACTTTTGCTTGTTAAGGATCGATATAAATTGTGCCGGGATTCATTACGAGTACGCTTTTAAATGCATCTGGTGAAAAATTGCCCATGTAGAAAATTCTTATAACCCACTGCGGAAGCTGTAACTCTAATCAATACATTGAGTGTTAATAGAATACAACCGGGTGAGTAAAGGTTGTTAAACTGGCAATAAAAAATTAGCTTAAAGTGTGGCACCTGCATACGCAATTACTGCATAATCTACAAGTAGTTTATATAAGTCAGCAGTATTTCTTTTGTAACTGAAATCGGAAACTTTATAAGCTGACTATCATTGATTGACATATATAAGTAGGTTGGCGTTGAAAATTGTAACTATAACGAGGGAGTAGGGAGCGGGCAGTAGAAATAAGGGTTTTAAGTTAATTTACATTCTGTAACATAGCTCTGTTTATTTCTGCCGACTTACTTACTTGTGATGTAATTGATACATTATAAATTTATCTACAGTACTATCTTGAAATTCTATCTCTAGTGAGATACGAACATAATAGTATTTATAGGTACATCAATAAAACACATAATTAGTGATAATACTTATCGAGACATGCAGGGTATAAAACCCCACCGTCTGCACGGTGCTAGTAATTGGTTGGGGTCAAAAACCCCATTCAATTACCTCTCCCTCACTCTCTCACTCTCTCACTCTCTCACTCTTTATTTGAATGAGCTAGATATCAATAAAAATTGCTACCAGATGTTAGTGTTGGTGTTCGTGCGGGAAAACTAATAAAACAGATGCTGGGTAGATGAATTCAATCGCCGCCCTCAACTGTACGTTTAATGAAAAAATAATCGCTGGGGGGTGAAGAAAAATTTGGCTACAAGATATCGATAATTTCTTTAAAAGTCAGGCGGGGATATGAGACGCATTGGGGTGCATTACTTTCTAGCTAATAGTAATCGGCACCTCTATTACTACTTCACCTTACCAAAATTACCAAATCGGGTTAAGGAGTAAGAAGTAGCGCCATTCGCAGCGTGTCGTGATGCCTTTGCGCTATACCCGCTAGCCCGTCCAAAAGATACAGGGCGGCTTAGCTACATAAAGTGTCGTATTGAAAGCCACTTGCGTAAGTCGTCATCCCTAGCCATCACAAAGTGACGTGGTTTCTCAAAAAGCAACTTTTCAGTAAACAGGAGTAAAGAAAAGATTTCTATTTTTCCAATCTTCAATTACTCTGCCTTCGTTTCCTTGGTGGACTATTAGCCAACGCAAAGGGTGAGTTTATTACTAAGAAAGTTAGCTTCAAGCAAAGCGATTGCCGATTGCATTGTAATTTTGTGCCCTTATTATCGAATGTTAAAACATTCTTACCCAATTAAATTGTTTAACCGACTGCCGTTACTGTTTTTAGGAAGCGGTGCATGAAATCCCAAGTAAACAGAAAGCCAAAAATATTGGTTGTTGATGACGAACCCGACAACCTCGATCTGCTATACCGTACCTTTTATCGTGAATATAAGGTTTTGCGAGCTACAAGTGGTCCTGCTGCATTGGAATTATTGGCAAAAGAAGGGGATATATCAGTAATTATCTCCGATCAACGTATGCCAATGATGAGCGGTACGGAATTCTTGAGCCTGACAGCTACTAAGTACCCCGATATTATCAGGATTATCTTAACTGGCTACACTGATGTCGAAGATTTAGTGGAAGCCATAAACGCTGGTAAGGTTTTTAAGTATGTAACCAAGCCGTGGGAAGCAGAAGAACTTAAAGCAGTAGTACGTCAAGCTTTAGATACTCATAATGTTCTTAAAGCGCGTACCTACGAACTAACCCGTACATTACGTCAAGAATCGCTACTCAACTCTTTAACTAATACCATTCGTGGCGCATTAGATTATCGGCAAATTCTACAAGCAATTGTGGATAATGTTGGTCAAATGCTCGAAGTTGATGTATGTCTTTTACGTCCCTTTCAAAATGGACATTTAGTTGATGAAGGGTTTATTTTTCAAAAGATTATTAAAGATGAAGTTTCAAACAGCGAATCAAATTTACTGACTTCCTCATCCCAACTTTTAGCCCATACGGTATGGGAAACCCGTGAAGTTCAGGTAATTTACGATGCGACAACAGATGAAAGGGTTCAAGGAGATGCTCCCAAGCAAAGCGATCGCGCTCAAGTTTATCAAAATGCTCAAATTTGCTCAACTCTAGTAGTGCCGCTGATTTGGCAACAAGAGTTGATGGCAGTTTTGGCATTGCACCAGTCGGGGGAATCCCGTGACTGGGAAGAAGATGATGTGCAGTTAGTAGTGATGGTAGCGAATCAGGCTGCATTAGCTTTGTCCCAAGCTTGGGCTTACGAGCAGGTACACGCTCTTGCTCGGCGGGAAGCATTAATAAATACAATTACCAGTGCTATCCGTTCTAGCTTAGATCCCCAAGAAATTTTTGCTGCTATTACCCAACAACTCGGACAAGCTTTAGAGGTGGATGGCTGCGTTTTATCTTTGTGGACTGCCGAAGACGAGTTTGTTGAATGTGTCGGTTTGTACGATAGTTCTCAAACACAGGTTGGCAGCAACTCTAACTCAAACGGTACGATCAAATCCACTGCTTATGATTTACCGCAGTATGCAGCATCAATTGAGGGAAATCAAATATTGCAAGAAATCTTGCGAACCCAAGAGCCATTAATAATTACCGATCTTGATAATTACCCTGCTCAGGTAAAAGGTTTTGATTTACCTTTTAAAATGGCTACTCGTTCATTGATGGTAGTTCCATTACTTGCCGACGGCAAAATAATCGGTAGTATTACCCTAAGACAAAGTAGAAAACAGCGCTATTGGCTGAAGCCAGAACTAGAGTTAGCTGCATCTGTAGCAGTTCAAGCAGCCCTTGCCGTTCAACAATCCCGA
>JBCCLY010000254.1:0-6191 GCA_039026655.1 Cyanobacteria bacterium P01_C01_bin.38
ATTTTCTTTAAAAGCAACACTTGCAACTTTCTCTGAAACGCTTTGCTGCTTTTCTTGTAGATGCTCAATTTGTGATTCTAATTGCTCGATTCTATCTACTAAAGCACGTATCGCTTGAGCTTCTGCATCTGGTAAACGTCCGTGTTCTAACGGATCTACTTTTACACCAGAACGATGAACTATTCTACCAGGAACGCCTACTACAGTGCAATCTGAAGGCACATCTCGCAATACAACCGAACCCGCACCGATACGCACATTGTTACCAATTTGCAGGTTTCCCAGCACTTTTGCACCGGCACCAACTACTACGCATTCTCCTAAAGTTGGATGACGTTTACCAGTTTCTTTACCAGTACCACCCAAAGTAACACCTTGGTAAATCAGCGCTTTATCTCCAATAATCGCCGTTTCACCAATCACTACACCCATTCCATGATCGATAAATACACCTTTACCAATGGTTGCTCCAGGGTGAATTTCAATTCCCGTCAAAAAACGTGCTAAATGAGAAGTAAAGCGAGGAAGAAAAGGTATTCCGACATTACGCATCCATTTAGCTATTCTATGCAGTAGCAAAGCTTGCAAACCAGGATAGCAAAATAAAACTTCTACCCAGCTACGAGCCGCTGGATCGCGTTCAAATATAATACGAAAGTCAGCAATGAATGTTGATAACACGAGTTAGCACCCTGCTTGAGAACCTTTACACCAAATACACTTTATATTACCGTCCTATGGGGACAATAAAAGTTAGGAGTTAGGAGTTGGGAGTTAGGAGTTTGGAGTTAGGAGTTAGGAGTAGCGAGTAGCGAGTAACAAGTAACAAGTAAATTTTGGAGTTATTCTTCACTTTATCCCTTTGTCTACCTATCTTTTCCTATTCCAACTACCAACTACCAACTACCAACTACCAACTAACAACTACCAATCCCCAATCCCCAATCCCCAATCCCCAATTAAATTGTAATTCATTAGTACGGAAATTTGGAACTAATCCCTCAAAGAAAGCTTGTAAGTCTTTCTTACTCTAGCTTTGAAGCTGCCTACCCAGATTTTATATTTTCCTGCTTTCCAGTTACTGTCGTTGATGCTAGCGTCTTTACTTCTGCCGGTATCGTCACCGCAGCGAACTGTTTTATCTGGCCCAACTATTAGTAAAGTAGTGTCATAGCCACCACTATTAACTTTGATATTTAACTTAGGAAAATCTTTTTCTAAAACTAGAATATGATCTGGTTTGGGATCTGCAAAACCAATGCACAAATTTCGATTGCGATCGCGTTTACTAACTGCGGATAATGAATAAGAGCCACCTGTATAACCCGTCACTATTTTTGTTACAGCATCCGAGTTTGGCGATAAGCTAATTTTTCCGAATATTGAGTTATTTGCTGTTACCGGATTAGAAGTAATAACAGTAAATAAACCTACGAGAGACAAACGCGTTAATGAAATTTGGGAGCGACACAATTTCATACATACACTTCCCGAGATATCTTAATAAAGTTTATAAGTTCTTTTAGATACAACCTAACTTCAGCTAATTTCAGAAGAGCAAAGTTTGTGACAGCTTTGTATCCGTACACTTATTAGAGCAAACTGCAAACTAAAAATCACAGCTACTAAAGAATGAACTTGTATTTTTTGTTTTCTATCAAAAGTTGCAATAGTACTATATGAGTAATTTAATATTAATTAGACTGTAAAAGATTAAAGTTAGATTAAAATTTTTATCTATGAATGGGAATGGGGAATGGGGAATAGGGAATAGGGAATAGGGAATAGGGCATTGGAAATTATCAATTACCAATTATCAATTACCAATTATCAATTACCTATTACCCACTACCAATTACCAATCCCCAATCCCCAATCCCCAATTACCAACTACCAACTACCAACTACCAATCCCCAATTCCTACTCCCTTAATAAAAAGAAAATTCCAGCTTTGAGTAATTCGCTGTTGCTGTCGTAGCTGCTAATAGTAAAAGACTGTAGTTTATCAAGAAAAGGTTTACCAATAATTTCTACAAGTTTGAGTATGGGTAATTGACTTTCTATGAAATTTTGGCATTTTTCCCAATCTATATATACATATCCTTGGTTTAGTTGAGGAATGGCTGCAATACTATCTTGAAACTTCCGATTGTTGTTGAATAAATTTTCTTTGTTATTTATAGCTTCATCCATCGTCTCAATAGAAGAAGCGAAAATTTCGTAGTTATCTTTACTTGTATGAGTTCCTAATACTTTTGCCTGAATTTTTAAGTCAGATGCTTTGTTACCTGTTGTTGTTAATTTAGTCCAAGCATATATTTTTTGTTCGTCTAAATCAATCGGACTAATTGTTAGTCCATTGTTAGAAGCTATTTTATCTAAATGAGAAATATCGGATGCTGTTGTTGAAGATTTCTCTGCAACAAAAATCCATTCAGGTTTTTGATTATTACCTTTATTTTCACTTCTATTTTCGCTGTTGGTTAGCAATGCTATGGCATATTCTCCTTTTACCCAACTGAAAATATCTTCTTTTAAATTAATTCCCCACTGCTTTTGCAGGTTAGCTAAAGGTTTAGTTATTTGGGAAGCTATATTTTCTCCAGATTCGTTGGATATTGCTGCATCAGTTTGCTGCCAAAGTAAAGCTAAATTGCTTTTATCTAAATTGCTCAAATCTTTTCCTGAAATTACCAAACCGGAAGTAGCGGGAATATATGAAAGCGCTTCTACTTTTTCGCTGGATTCGGCTAATGGTATTGGTGAATTTGCAAATAAACTTGTTTCTGCTAGCAAACCTTTGGATTTAGCAGCTAAAGAAATTAGTTGAGTACTATAAGTTGGAGATGATAAATTTAAACCTTGCCATTTCGCGACGGCGGGAAGATTGAGAAACGTTACGGCTTGATTTCTTCCTAATTGCTTGATGGCTTGTTGATAATTATCCGAGCTAATCAAACTTAAACCCGGTGCTTGCACGTTATTAATGGCTGAGCGCAAAATTTTGGCATCGTTGGCAAACAATACAAAATTATTGCCTACAACGGTTGCAGCCAAGGTTTTTTTGATTTCTCCGGTTTGCGGAATATCAGAAATCAGTTTGACTCCTTTATATTGTTCCACAACTAAGGAAGTTCCAGTTAAAACCCGTTTAGAAAATAAAAGCTCGATAAATTCGCGGCTTTTTTCTGCATCCTTTGTTGTGAGTATCGTTAGATAGCCCGGTTGATTTCCGTTTGCAGAATCCTTATCAATATCCTCAGTCGCTACAGCTAAAGTAATTTGATTACCCAACCAAGGCTGAACATCTTTTTTATAATCAAGCCCGGTATTATCTAATAAACTTTTTTTCAGCTTAGATAATTTAACTCCACCATTTAATACCTCAAAGCGATTTGGATCAACTGGCATCGAAACCATCACAGGTGCCCGTGACGAAATAAATACCGCTGCACTCGGTTGTTTTTGCGTATCGCTGACTAAATTAGGGGAATTTTGATTAAATAACCCATTACAACCGGCGATACCAGTCAACAGCAGCATCATCATACCTGCTGCTACGAAACGAAATAATGATTGTTTGTTTGTCACTCTTTTCACCAGGTTTGTAGTTGGCGCTTCAGCGCTTAGAGCGATAAATCGCCAACTACAAACCTATCAAAATTAACGAGAAAGACTACTAGTGCTTTTCGGAATCCAAAATTTAAAATTTGGTTCGATTAGGAATAATTACTTACTCATAATCATGCAAGTTGTCAAGATGTAGCCAATTTACCTCGATAATTCCTAAACCGTTTGAATAGTGCTGATGCTAAGAGGCGAATTTTCTGTCAACATAATAAATATATAGATTTTTTTTAGAAAGTCCTCATGAAGGGGAATTTTGGTTAAATCATGAATCAAATCACTGTAGAAGAACTCGCAAAACGTTTGTCTTCTTCGGAGTCTTCCATTCAACTTGTAGATGTGCGCGAGCCTGATGAAATCAGAAGGGCGAGCATCGAAGGTTTTATGAATTTACCTTTAAGTCAGTTTGCTCAGTGGGGAAACGACATTCAAACTCGTTTGCAACCTCATAAGGAAACTTTAGTTCTGTGTCATCACGGTGTTCGCTCTGCTCAGATGTGTCAGTGGTTAACATCTCAAGGCTTTTCTAATGTGAAAAATATTACCGGAGGTATTGATGCGTATTCAATGTTGGTCGATCCTTCAGTTCCTCAGTATTAGTAATTAAAGGTTAAAGGTCAAAGGTTAAAGGTCAAAGGTTAAAGGTTAAAGGTTAAAGGTTAAAGGTCGAAGATCAAAGGTGTTTATACTTATGTAGCTGGATAAAATTATTTAGCGAGTAATAGGTTATTCGTAGCTATACATACCTTATTCGACAAGTTTTTCTGAGAAAATACTTAATAGATCGAATTAGCAATGTATTTTAAATACATGGTTTTTTGTATTAAATAGTACTCTTACTCAGGACAAAACTATTTGTAAGTGTAAAGGTATTGCAGTACACCATAATGATTTTCTAAGAAAAGAATCGTTATTAATTATCAGGTAATAACATTTCAAAAATTTGTTTTTTTAAATATTGATAAAAACTGTGTTTAAACAGCCATTCCCTATGCAATTCCAGCTAACCAATCGACAACAACATATACTTTGGGCAACAGTACGTCATTATATAGCGACTGCCGAACCTGTGGGTTCTAAAGCTTTGGTGGAAGAATTTGACTTGGGTGTAAGCTCGGCAACAATTCGTAACGTAATGGGAGTTTTGGAAAAATCTGGGCTGCTTTATCAACCCCATACTTCATCGGGAAGAGTACCTTCAGATTCTGGTTATCGAATTTATGTAGACAAGTTAATTACACATAATCGAAGTTTAGAAAAAGAGGTAGAAGCAGCGCTACAGGGACGCTTAAAGTGGGAAGATTGGAGTTTGGAAGCACTATTGCAAGGTGCGACACAAATTTTAGCTAGTTTGAGTGGATGTGTCAGTTTAATCACAATGCCGCAGAACAATTCATCAGTATTGCGACATTTACAGTTGGTGCAAATTGAAACGGGACAGATAATGTTGATTGTGGTAACTGATGGTTACGAAACCCATTCAACGCTGATGGATTTACCCTCCGCATCAGAAGGAAATCAACCCGATGTAGAATTAATAGACAGAGAATTACAAATTGTTTCCAACTTTTTAAACAGTCAATTACGCGGCAAAAGTTTAATGGAATTAGCCGTACTTGATTGGAGTCAGTTAGATATTGAATTTCAGCGCTACGGCGAATATTTGAAAACATCCCTCGCCGAATTGACTCGGCGCACCTTTTCCCCAACAAATACACAAATAATGGTGCGTGGCGTGTCGGAAGTTTTGCGACAGCCAGAATTTTCCCAAATACAGCAAGTACAAACCATAATTCACCTACTTGAAGAAGAGCAAGAGCAATTATGGCGGTTGATATTTGACGAAACAGAATTAGAAAAATTAGATAAATTAGATAAACCACAGGTAACAGTTCGTATTGGTTCGGAAAATACCCTAGAACCCATCCGTACTTGTACTCTAATTTCATCCACCTATCATCGAGATTCTATACCAGTAGGAAGCGTAGGAGTGTTAGGTCCCACAAGACTCAATTACGAAAACGCGATCGCGCTAGTTTCCGCAGCTTCCGAATACCTCTCCGAAGCAATCAGCAATCAGCAGTAAATAGTTAGGAGTTAGGAGTTAGGAGTTAGGAGTTAGGAGTTAGGAGTTAGGAGTTAGGAGTTAGTTACAAAAATATCTACCTCCTCTTCCCCCTCTTCCCCCTCTTCCCCCTCTTCCCCCTCTCCCATTCCCCCATCACTTAGGTATTATCAAGAAGCACGCTAATTGATGCTGTTGATAATGAGAAAAATTATATTTTGGTTGATTTGGGTTGGGTTTTCTGTGTACGCTTTTGGTTTTGCTCCTCCGAATCAACCCGATACTTTTGAATTAATTAAAAATCTTTCTACCGGACAGTGGGAAGGAATCAACCCTTTGATAGTTGCGCTTTTCAACTTAATGGGTGTGTTTCCTTTGATTTACAGTTGCATGGTATTGATTGATGGCAAAGGACAAAAAATACCGGCTTGGATATTTACAACTTTTTCTTTTGGTGTAGGTGCTTTTGCTTTATTGCCTTACTTAGCTTTACGGGAA
>JBCCLY010000255.1:0-6183 GCA_039026655.1 Cyanobacteria bacterium P01_C01_bin.38
GATTTTGCAAAAATACAATTTGGTAGTGCGAGCATCTTGCTCGCTATCTGTATCAAGCGCGCACGATGCTCGCACTACAAAAAATAAATTTGCACCCGCAGGGATGCTCCCAAATGTTTTAACAATTATTATGGAAACTAAAAAAAAATTGTCGCGCCGTAACTCAACGGCAATATTGCAAGAAGAGAATCTACACCGCAATTTGCCTCCCCTACGATTTTCTATACATAACCCCTAACTCCTAACTCCTAACTCCTAACTCCTAACTCCTAACTCCTCACTCCTAACTCCTAATTCCTCACTCCTAACTCTCTATTTTCCTTCTTCCGAGAGATTACAGTTTAAGCATTTAAAGCTAATGTATCGCAATATAAGACGCTATAAAAAAGGTGACAAAATCATGGGAAACCTTAAGCAACAAAAATGCGATGCCTGCACTGGTGATTCACCTGCTGTCACAGAAGAAGAGATAAGCAAACTCCACCCAGAGATTCCCGAATGGAATATTAAGGAAGAAAATGGTGAAAAGCGTCTGGAAAGAGTTTTCAAATTTTCTGACTTCAAATCAGCTTTGAATTTTACGAATAAAATCGGTGAAGAAGCGGAAAATCAGGAACATCATCCAGCTTTACTTACCGAATACGGTAAAGTTACAGTTATGTGGTGGACTCATGCAATTAAGGGTTTACACCGCAACGACTTTATCATGGCAGCCAAAACAGACGAGATTGCTACAAAATCGAAATAAAATTGAAGAATTGCGTCAGGAATATTTACGTTTAACCAACGAAGTGCTTCCAAATATCGCCAAACAGCGTAAGTTTCCCGTGCGTTTTAACCACTGCTTCCAGAGAATAATTCTTGATAATATATTCGGATGCTGTTGGTACGATGCTCTTGATAAAAGCAAAGGAGCAGCATATCAACAGTTAAACGCGACTCAGCTTGAGAAAGCAATTTCTCTTGCTTCTTTCTTTTATTATTTCCCAACCAGACGAATACATCGAGCAACTAAATCATAATAGTTTGCGCTGGCGAGGGAAACTCAAAAATAAATTGTAGATAAATGCAAAAATAAACCATCAACTAGGTAAAATTAACTGGTTAGGACTTACTTAAGTCCCCCTTTTTAAGGGGAGTTGGGGGGATCTTAAATGTCTGAAACACTACATTTCCCCTTATTTTTGCGTAAGTTCTACTGGTAACTGATAATTGTTAATTGATAATTGATGTAATTATGTCAAAAGCAACTTGGAATGGTGCAGTCTTAGCCGAAAGCGATCAAACCGTTATGGTGGAAGGAAACCATTACTTTCCCGCAGAGTCAATTAATAAAGAATATTTTAAGGAAAGCGATAAACATAGTATGTGTCCCTGGAAAGGCACGGCTAACTACTACAATATTGAAGTTAACGGAGAAGTCAACAAAGACGCTGCTTGGTATTATCCCAGTGCAAAAGAGAAAGCCAAACATTTTGAGAATTATGTTGCTTTTTGGCGCGGCGTGAAAGTTGAAAATTAAATAATTACAGCCGATTTTATCAAAGGTGAGGTACATCGGTAGAATTATAGGGAGTAGGGAGTAGGGAGTAGGGAGTAGGGAACAGGGAACAGGGAACAAGAAAAATTTGGCGTTGCTGAATTCGGGTATGAATCTAAATGTAGAGACGCGATATATCGCGTCTCTACAAGGGTTTCGATTATGCGATAAATCAAATTCATACATTAAATCAGCAACGCCAAATTTTTAATGTACTATTACTACTTACAAAGTGCTGTATATGTCGCTGAATTTACTTCTCTCCTGACTAAAGTCGAGGAGATTCTAATAAGGATGTTGCGTGACGGTAAGTAAGCCTGCATTAATTATATATTTACTAGTCAGTTATATAGCTGTTCCCTGTTCCCCGTTCCCTATTCCCTATTCCCTATCCCAACGAAATGTTAAATTAATTTTGCACGGGTACTTAATACATTACGTTGGGAGCATCCCAATTGTGGAAAAATATGAAGTTAATGCATTAACGCACTAGCTACATTGCAAATTTGGGATGCTTCCATTATGTGTCTATATTGGGTTTCTATTCCCCTATTCCTAAATCAAGCAACACAAGCCTTAAATTCTTCCCTCAATTTCGCTTCATCAAGATTGCGCCCAATAAACACAAGTTCATTTTTACGGCTTTCGTTTTCCTTCCAAGGACGATCGGCTCTACCATCTAATAACATATGCACACCTTGGAATACAAAGCGGTTTTCATCACCAGCTATATTCAAAATTCCTTTGGTGCGGAAGATATCGGGACCTTGGGTTTGCAATAAATTACCTAACCATTTATCCAATTTATCACCATCAAGTTCGCCTTCTTCCACCAAAGCAATTGAATAAACGCTTTCGTCATGTTCGTGAGCGTCTTCACCCAAAAATTCTGGATCGATTTCCAAAGCACGATTCAAGTCAAAAGCTTTTACACCAAGCAATGCATCCATTTCCAACTTGGCATCTTGGGTACGATAAATTTTGGCGATCGCGTTGATTCCCCGAATTTGACTTTCTAATTCTTCCAACTGCTGGGGGGAAACCAAATCTGTTTTATTAATCAAAATTACGTCGGCGAATGCAATTTGTTCTTGAGCTTCATCAGCATCCCAATGCTGCGAAATATGCTTGGCATCAACCACAGTTACCACAGCATCGAGTAGCAACTGCTCGCGCATATCTTCATCTACAAAAAATGTCTGAATCACCGGCGCTGGATCTGCTAAACCAGTAGTTTCAATAACTAAATGGTCAAATTTATCGCGACGCTTCATTAAATTACCGATAATCCGCATCAAATCGCCGCGCACGGTACAGCAAATGCAGCCGTTATTCATTTCAAAAATTTCTTCATCAGTATCAATAACCAACTGATTATCAATACCAACTTCCCCAAACTCATTAACTATCACCGCAACCTTCTTACCATGCTCGTAAGTCAGAATCCGATTTAACAAAGTTGTCTTACCCGCTCCTAAGTATCCAGTCAAAACAGTTACAGGTACTACGCTTGTTGCTGTATTAACCATATTATTCTCAGATGATTTAACTAATGTTTTACAGACACAAATAATATACAAAAAAAATCGATGCAGCTTACAAACTATAAAATTTGTTAACTATACAACCAAAAATTTGTCATAATTAGCATTGCTAAATTTATTACCAATACTCTCATTTTCTTTGGCTCGATAAATTAATAGTCAATTATTAATCAATTAAATCAGCACAAATTAAAAAAAATATCGGGTTCGTAGTTAGTGCTTTAGCACTTGTAGCGATAAATCGCGGCACGTAAAACCTACCGACTTACAGTAGCTTCCAAAAAAGGCAAAATCTCCTCAGCTATCATATCTGGGTATTCCTCATGCATCCCCAAAGAGCCTTCAAGAAATACGCTTTCTACTTTCGGTAAATTGGCGATCGCCTCCATTTCTCGCCGCGATGACTTAGGACAAGATTTGCTAATTACCACCAGAATTGGTACCGAAACTTTCCTTACTAATCCTAATAAATCGCTTCTTCTGCTTACAAGATCGAGACAACCAGTTACAAAAGCTGCCGGAGCAAATCTTCCTCCAGGTTGCTGGGTACTTTCCCATTTATCCTGAATAAAATTAGGAGTTAGTTTTTCAGCATCGACATAAACGTGACGACGATACATGAACTTTAAAAACGATGGTAAAGTATTTAGTTTATAAAGAGCTTGACCGATAATTGGCAATCTAACTAGCTGCTTTATAAAATTTCGTAATATTCCATTAACCCCCATCACAGCTAAGGGACCTTTCCAAGTTGGTGCTACCAAAACTATCCGAGAAAATACGTTGGGATATTTGCTAGCTAACCATAAAACATAAGGCGCACTATGGCCAGCAGCGATTACAGAAACAGGTTTTCTATCAAAAGTAGTTAATACAAAATCTTCTATAAAATCTCTGTATAAAGCAGGACCATAATCCGCTTTCGGACGGCCAGAATCTCCAAAACCTGGAAAATCAACCGCTATTGCTTTGTATTCAGAAGAAAGCCGCTTCGCAATTCCGCTCATTTCCGAACGCATCGAAACAGTACTAAATGCAGGAAAAAGTAATACCGGGGAACCTTCACCTAAAGATTCATAAACTATGCGAAAATCTTGGTCTTCCCTATTCCATACAAATTGTTTTACCACTCCGCCAATTCGAGCAGAAGTAGATATAGATGAAACTGTGGTCATTCTACAATTAGTCCCTGATAAATTAAAAGGTTAAAGGCTAAAGGTCAAAGTTTATAAATACTTAATTCTTGGTGTAACCTTCAGCATTAATAATGTATCATTTTCCCCATATCAACTAAATAAGTCGGCACAAATAAACTGAACTATGTCACAAAATGTAAATTGGCTTAAAACCCTTACTCCTGCTGCCTACTCCCTACTCCCTACTCACTCGTCATGGTTATAATTTTCAACGCCAACCTACTTAAAGCTTTAATTCTATACAGATTGCTGAGATTCTAGTGCCTTTTTTTGCATGGTTTTAAAAATATTGTAGAAACCATTAGCGCGAGAAGGAGTTAAACTGACATTCAAACCAGTTTCTTGAATAAAATCTGGGGTGAGTTGAACAATCTGTGCAGCTGTCGATCCATTCAAGCCTTCAATTAAAAGCGCTAATAAACCTTTAGTTAATTGTGAATCCGAATCACCTTGAAAAGTAATTTTTTCATCATCTAAAGAAGCCGTTACAAAAACTTGAGAAACGCAACCAGGAACCTTATTTTCAGTTGTTTTGTCAGATTCTGGAAATTCAGGAAGCTTTTGTGCATACCAAATTAGCTGTTCGTAGCGTCGCTTAGGTTCAGAAGCACGTTGAAAGCGTTTAACAATTTTTGAAAGAGCCGGTGGTAAAGAATCGTTCATCAGAATTATAAAAGCCTATTAATTTGAGTTTAGATTATCTCGAAGCAATTAGGGCAATCAATTATCAATTATTTCCCTATTCCCTACTCCCTACTCCCTACTCCCTACTCCCTACTCCCTACTCCCTACTCCCCATTCCCCATTCCCCATTCCCCATTAAACCAAAAAAGGCACAAGCAACCGCGATCGATTACTTCTGCCTTTAATTTTATTTTTTTGCTGAAAACAACTAATTAAATCATCGGAGGTAAACCGCGTATTTGACGTAAAGCATTTAAGCAAGCTGGGCAATCGCAACCAAATAAAGCAACAGAAGCATCGCTTTCTTCGTCGGTAAATTCCAATTCAGGTAATTCGCCAGGGCGTAAACCTGTGTTTCTGTTTGCATCTGGTGTAGCAGAATTTCTACGCATACGAGTACAACCCACACTAGGAGTTGCCACAGCTACATTAGCTTTACGCCCGCAGGTAAATTGCCTGGGAGTGGAATTAACTGTTTCATTAGCGCTAGCAGGTTGAGTAAAAACCGTCATGGATACAATAGACGAAAATAATACAGGGCTAGAAAGTAATGTAAGGAAGAATTTTTTGTTCATTATTAATCAAAGAACCTTTGTAACTAGCGAAGCTATGCGGCTTTTATTTTTTCACATTCATTGGTAGTTGCTCAGCAAATTTTATACAATACTGTACGTATCTACCATGTAACATAGAAATAGCCATTTATTAATAACCGAAGATAAGGTAGCGGCATAGAAGAAGGAAAACAAATTAAAGCAAATTAAAACTTTGTCACCAGCTCCATCTTCATAAACGCTTCACCCCGAATACTTTTTTAACCTGTCAGCGAGCAGATTGGAAGTGGAAACAGTTTAACGATACATCGCACAACCAATCAAGACGAAAATTAATTTTATCTCAAGTTTAAGCAATCGACTGTCAAAAGATTAGCCAAGTTCCCTACAGCAAGCAGTAGACAGTGAACAGCGAACAATTATCAATTATCGATATTTATAATCCCTAACTCCCAATTCCTAACTCCTAACTCTCAACTCCTAACTCCTAACTCCACACCTTCCCCAATAACCCTACAGGGTCTACAATTCCTTTGTAGATTTAAGAGTAGAAATATGAGTAATCAAGGTCTTATACCAGTAGTTGTTAATGGTGCTGCGGGAAAAATGGGTAGGGAGGTGATAAAAGCTGTGTCGGAAGCACCGGATATGGATTTAGTGGGTGC
>JBCCLY010000256.1:0-6140 GCA_039026655.1 Cyanobacteria bacterium P01_C01_bin.38
TGATAAAATATTTGTTTGCTCAACTTCTACTTTTTCAACTTTGTTCCACCAAGTTGTATATTCTGAATAATTATTATTAGATTTGTTTTTTTGGAATTTTGGAGAAAGTAGATTCCAGCTAGCCGTATAATCCCGATTATTAATAGTTTGATAGTAATTTACTATTGCTTTACTTGGTGATGGTTTAGCATCTATTACAGAATTTTCTATTTGAGAACCATAAAAATAATTTGGCGATGCATTTGCATTTTCACTCGCCAAAGCACAATAAGCGTTTTGGTTACGCTGAACGTAATTTTTTAGTGATTCGATACAGTTGCTACGACTACTAAATTTACCTGCGTAAACTTGATGGTATGGATTGTTAGATAAATTGGGATAATCTCGCAACCAAAATTTTCCGGCTTGATTATAGCCAGCATTTTTTAATCTTTGAATTTGGTTGTTAGCATTATTAATATCTCGAAATGCTGAATCTGCCAGGAAATAAAAACTTTGAGGTTGTTGCTTGGGAGGAATAGTAGCCGGTTTGCTTGGTGTTGGTGTTACTGTTGGCTCTGGTTGAATCGAATTACTTTGTGGCGATCGCTGTCTTTCTTGAACGAATATAAAAGCTAACAGCACGCACCCACCGATTAAACCACCTATCAACGCTGACGTAAACCAGCTTCCTTTTTTAGTGGTTGCAACTGGTGTTGATGGCAAAACTTGTACCGTTGCTGTTGGTTGTAATGCATTAAGCATTTCTCTAGCAGAAGAAAAACGTTCTCTAATTTGAGAGCGAATTGCTTTATCTAAAACTGCGGCAAAATTGTTACCGATACCGTTTTTCTGCCAAACAATTTCACCGCTATAGCTATCTGTTTGCAATTCTTGGGGCATTTGAGCCGTCAGCAAATAAATAGCTACCAACCCCAAACTATACAAGTCGCTGGCAAAAGTAGCTCTACCAACAGCTTGCTCCATAGGCATAAATCCTGGTGTACCAATAACAATCGAACTAGTAACAGCACCACTCGAATTAACTTGTGCCGCCATTGTTTCTCGCACCGCACCAAAATCAATTAAAACTGGTTGATTATCACAAGAGCGGAGAATAATATTTTCTGGTTTGATGTCGCGGTGAACAATGCCTTTACTATGAACGTAATCAAGTATATTTAAAATCGCAATTAATATTTCTCGTACCCCAGACTCATTTAAACGCCCCCGACTTTGAACAATTTCGCTTAAAGTCTGCCCTTGAATATACTCCTGAGCTAAATAAAATTGCTGCCCTTCGCTAAAATAGGCATACAATCTGGGAATCTGGGAATTACCGTCACCCAATTGTTCTAATATTGCTGCTTCTCGCGCAAATCTCTGCTGCACGAGTTGATAAGTTTGAGGATTATCCTGAATTGCTCTAAGTTGTTTAATTACACACCGGCGACTCGAAGGTATCTGAGTGTCTTCTGCTAGAAAAGTTTCTCCAAATCCACCGCTTCCTAAAGTCCGAATTATCCGATAGCGGTTGTTAAGCAGCATTTTAGAAGTAAGGGCTAGTTTAAAGCATATAAGTTCTATATTTTACTTGTATCTGTTTTGCAACTTCTATTTCAAGTCAAATGACGAGGGAGTGGGGAGTAGGGAGTGGGGAGTGGGGAGTAGGGAGTAGGGAGTGGGGAGTGGGGAGTAGGGAGTGGGGAATAGGGAATAGGGAACAGGGAACAGATTTAAAAGACGGTATTAATAGGTTGATGTTAGTTGTTGAAGCCAGTAATCTTTGTACGATAGGTCTTTGTATAAAAAAACCAAAATCTTTCCTTTTACTCTATCTATTTTATTTTCTTTAAAAATATAATAAGTCACTCAGTATAAATAAATATTCCCAAATAAATATTGCTAAATCACAAAATGAAATTCATGTTTAGCAGCGTTTTATATTTATTACTGTTCCCCATTCCCCACTCCCTACTCCCTACTCCCCACTCCCTACTCCCCACTCCCTACTCCCCACTCCCCATTCCCAGCTATTTTTCTTCACTTACCACAAAAAAAATATTTTTTCGATATTTCTTTTGTAACATCTTCATATTGACAATTTGAATGCTATATTAGTAAGGCTATTAGTGTGCGTACATATATAGATAGTTTTCTTAATACCTGTGGCAAACTCAAGATCGGCTCTCAAGCGCGTTCAAGTTGCGGAACGCAACAGACTACGTAATAAATCCTATAAATCGGCATTAAGAACGTTGATGAAGAAATACTTCACCACGTTGGATAAATATAAAGCCGAACCTTCGGAAGAATTAAAGAAAGAAGTATTAGATAGTATGTCTGCTGCTTATCAGAAGATAGACAAAGCAGTAAAACGGGGTGTTCTCCATCGTAATAATGGAGCCAGACAAAAATCTCGTTTAGCGAAAAAACTTAATGCTCTAACTCAAACAGCTAGCTAGTTGGATTCATAAAGTCAGTAATAGTTAAGATTAATGGCTGTTAATGGCTGACTTTTTACAAAGGACATTCTGAAGATGCAGTTGATTGACACCCACGTTCATCTTAACTTTGACCAATTCCAGCCCGATTTGGAAGCGGTGCGCTCTCGATGGCAAGAAGCAGGTGTTGTACGTCTGGTGCATTCATGTGTTGAACCATCGGAATTTTGCGGAATCAAGGCCTTAGCCGATCGGTTTCCTGAAATTAGTTTTGCCGTGGGGTTACATCCCTTAGATGCCCAAAAATGGACATCGGAAACAGCGAACCAAATTGAATCCTTAGCTTCTGCTGGGGATAAAATCGTTGCAATTGGGGAAATGGGGCTAGATTTTTATAAGGCTGATGATAACGAGCAGCAAATAAGCGTGTTAGTGCATCAGTTGGAAATAGCAGCAAGGCTCGACTTGCCAGTAATTATCCACTGTAGAGATGCAGCATTAGAGATGAAGCAAGTTCTATATCGTTTCAAAGAGCGGTATGGAGAGAAGGTGCGGGGAGTAATGCACTGCTGGGGTGGAACCCCTGAAGAAACCCAATGGTTTTTGGACTTGGGGTTTTATGTCAGCTTCAGCGGCACCGTTACTTTTAAGAATGCCCATGCAATTAAAGAGTCTGCTGCTATGGTGAGAGGCGATCGCCTACTAATTGAAACTGACTGTCCTTTTTTAGCCCCAGTTCCAAAACGAGGGCAAAAAAGAAACGAGCCGTCTTACGTTCGCTTTGTAGCCGAGCAAGTAGCTAACCTGCGTGGGGAAACTTTAGAGTCAATTGCACAAACTACTACACAGAATGCCTGCGATTTATTTGGCTTAAAGTTGTAAAAATCATTTGGGTGTGGATATAATTCAAGCTAATCCAAAAATCCTACTTTAGGAGGAGGGTAATTATGATATAATTCTTTCCTCCGATTATGTTTACTTAAGTCATAATAGTTGAGTGGCACCGGCAATATAATTAGCTGAATTATAAAAAACGCTCAAATGAAAGCTATTTCATTGTTTTATGTATCTCCTACAACAGAAATCCACAGTGGATAATTACGGTTTCACTCTTGGGAATGGATGTAGTTATAACTAGCTTACCAATTACGGCTGAATTATTTCATTTATAGAAAACGAGCAGAGTGGTTTATAAGTTCGGTTTCGGAAGAATCTACCTCGAAAACCAAGCCCCAGCGGTGAAAACCTATCTTCGCAGGATTTACCATTAATTTCTTTAGTAATAGGATATCATCACCTCGACGGTACTATTAGCTGTTGGAATAGCGTTGACAAAACACCAAGACAGTATTGTTTGTTTGAATAAAAGCGCCAAAAGGGAGGGGAAATGAGCAAAGGAAAACAGTTTCTTCTGGATCGAAAAGCCAGCTTCAGAGTCAGCGAACTCAGGCAAATTAAGATGCCTTTTAATTTTACTTATCTGTAAGGAGAGGATTCATTTTTTGAAGAAAGATGCCATATATTGGCAAAATCCTCTTGAATATCCATAAAATTGCTTTCACTACGACAGCAATGTAATCAAAATTTTCAATGGCGTAAGACAAATTTAACCCCTTTATAGATTTTAATATGGGCATGAATTACGACTCAATGACAGAACCGGGCTTCATGTTGCCCGACTTGATTGAAATTCAACGTTCTAGCTTCCGCTGGTTTTTAGAAGAAGGGTTAATAGAAGAGCTTGATTCCTTCAGTCCCATTACAGATTATACCGGCAAACTAGAACTGCACTTTTTAGGACAAAACTACAAACTAAAAGAGCCAAAATATGGTGTAGATGAATCGAAGCGACGTGACAGCACCTATGCTGTGCAAATGTACGTACCCACACGTTTGATAAACAAAGAGACTGGGGAAATTAAAGAGCAAGAAGTATTTATTGGTGACTTGCCTTTGATGACCGAACGCGGCACCTTTATTATTAACGGTGCAGAGCGAGTAATTGTCAACCAGATAGTTCGATCCCCAGGAGTTTATTATAAATCCGAAATCGATAAAAACGGTCGCCGTACATATTCTGCTAGTTTAATTCCTAACCGGGGAGCATGGCTGAAGTTTGAAACAGACCGTAACGATCTAGTTTGGGTCAGAATTGATAAAACGCGCAAACTATCGGCTCAAGTGTTGTTGAAAGCTTTAGGGCTTACCAACAACGAAATTTTCGATGCAATGCGTCACCCGGAATACTTCCAGAAAACCATTGAAAAAGAAGGGGAGTTTTCTGAAGAAGAAGCCTTAATGGAATTGTATCGTAAGCTGCGTCCCGGCGAACCACCAACAGTTTTAGGTGGACAACAGCTGTTAGATTCGCGCTTTTTCGACGCAAAACGCTACGATTTAGGCCGCGTTGGACGCTATAAGCTGAATAAAAAATTACGCTTGCAAATTCCAGATACAGTTAGGGTGTTGACGGCTCCGGATATTTTGGCAGCAGTCGATTACCTAATGAACTTAGAGTTTGATATTGGTAATATAGACGACATTGACCACCTGGGAAATCGCCGAGTTAGAAGTGTAGGTGAATTGCTGCAAAACCAGGTTCGGGTAGGTTTGAACCGTTTAGAGCGGATTATCCGCGAACGCATGACCGTATCCGATTCCGAATCATTGACTCCTGCATCTTTGGTGAACCCCAAACCGTTGGTAGCAGCAATCAAAGAATTCTTTGGTTCCTCACAGCTATCTCAGTTCATGGATCAAACCAATCCTTTAGCAGAACTGACTCACAAACGAAGATTGTCGGCATTAGGTCCTGGTGGTTTAACTAGGGAACGTGCCGGTTTTGCAGTTCGAGATATTCATCCTTCTCACTACGGACGTATATGCCCGATTGAAACTCCTGAAGGACCAAACGCCGGATTGATTGGTTCTTTAGCAACTCACGCGAAAGTAAATCTCTACGGCTTCTTAGAAACACCTTTCCGTCCCGTAGAAAACGGAAAAGTCATGTTTGATAAACAAGCAATCTACATGACTGCTGATGAGGAAGATGATTTGCGGGTTGCTCCCGGTGACACTCCCCTTGATGAAAATGGCTATATTATTGGTACTCAAGTACCAGTCCGCTACCGTCAAGATTGGGCAACTACCACACCAGAGCAGGTGGATTATGTAGCTGTTTCTCCGGTACAGATTGTTTCGGTAGCAACAAGCATGATTCCATTCTTGGAACATGACGACGCTAACCGCGCTTTGATGGGGTCGAACATGCAGCGTCAAGCGGTACCGTTGCTCAAACCAGAACGTCCTTTAGTGGGAACTGGCTTAGAAGCTCAAGCCGCAAGGGACTCCGGGATGGTGATTGTATCCCGTACCGACGGTGACGTTACCTTTGTAGACGCAACAGAAGTTCGCGTTCGTCCCGCACCAGACCAAAAAGAAGAAGTTTACATCATTTCTAAATACCAGCGTTCCAACCAAGACACCTGTTTGAACCAAAGACCTTTGGTAAGAATCGGGGAAAGAGTTGTTGCCGGACAGGTTTTGGCTGATGGCTCTTCTACAGAAGGTGGAGAATTAGCATTAGGACAAAACATCGTAGTAGCCTATATGCCTTGGGAAGGTTACAACTACGAGGATGCGATTTTAATTAGCGAACGCTTGGTACAGGATGATGTTTACACCTCAATTCACATCGAGAAATACGAAATTGAGGCA
>JBCCLY010000257.1:0-6132 GCA_039026655.1 Cyanobacteria bacterium P01_C01_bin.38
CTCAGTGGTGGGACTTGCACCCACATCTCTAGGTTAGTTATGAGCATTTTGGAGGTATGACCTCCGCGTGTTCACCCAAGGTTATGTATTCACTTTGGAACGAATCGCACAGCCGAGATACGTGTAAAAACCTGCAAGATGCTCTGGAAACTCTTGCTATATATAGGTTTTAGCTTTTTGATGAGAAAAAATCATTACCATCTTTAATAATTGATTTAAATACCGTAATTTAACTTATTTAATTGTATTTATTGATTAAAAAGATACGTAATATATTAGAACCTTAATATATCAGTAGTTGTAGTAGTTTTTTGTACTATTTTATTTTTAAAGAGGGGGCTTAGGTAAATTAATAGGTTTTTCGTGGAGTAATGCTTTATAAAGGTAGAAGTTCGGCTTTTTTGATTTAAGTATATTCGCCTCTTTCGGATTTGTTATACAAATGAGAATAACTACTAAAGAGTTATTGCAGCGTTATAAACAAGGGGAGAGAAATTTTAGCAGAGCTGACTTGGGAGTTACTGCTCTGACTCCACCTTGGTTGATTGATGTCAATTTGAGCGATATCAACTTGAGTAGATTGGGCATCCAAAACGGAGGTTTGATGAATATTGACTTGAGTGGTGCCAATTTGGAAAAAGCTCGATTTACTCAAACTCTTTTGATCAAGACCAATTTGAGTGATGCCAATCTCTCCAAAGCTAATCTGGATCGTGTTGATTTCACCAGTGCTAACTTGAGTGGTGCTAACTTGAGTGGTGCCAACTTAAGTGGTGCTAACTTGAGTGGTGCTAACTTAAGTGGTGCCAACTTGAGTGACATTGAAGTCAATAAAAGGACTATTTTTTGTAAAACTATCATGCCTGATGGCATTATCAATTCCAACCATCCTAAAATTATTACTGCTCCAGAATTGATGAGGCGTTATAACGATGGGGAGCGAGACTTCGGAGGTATTATTATGCACGGTGGTGACTTGAGAGGGGTTGACCTCCAATCCATCGATTTGAGCGGCGCGTGCTTGAGCTACGTCAACTTCAGCAATGTCAATTTCCGTGGCTCTGACTTTTTGGCTGCTAAGTTCATCTTTTGTGATTTTCGGGAAGCCAACATTAATATTTGCAACTTTGACGGTATTGGGTTGATTTATTGCGACTTGCGTGGAATGTATGGGGTTGGAGTCGATTGTAGTAGTGCTAATTATATTTGTTCCAACTTCCAGGGAGCTAACTTTAATGGTTTTGGGCAAGAACCCACTTTCAAGTGCCATGTAACCTGGTTTGATGGGGTATTCATCGATGACCCAACTGGTATTGTGCATCCAAATAGCTTTTTCTTTGAAGAGGAATAAATTATCATTTTTTGTGCATTTAACTTTCAAGTATTTCGGGTGGAAGTTTCATCGCCGCCTCCAATGGTTGCGGAATTGCCTGTAAATTCACTACATAATCTCCGTATCTTTTAATATGTCTGGTCACGTAAGGACTCAAGGCTTTAAGATATCTACGATTAACCTCTTCTCCCTGTGCGGATAACGTTTGAATCGCCAATGACATATCCACCGTGTTTTGTAAAATTACAGCAGAAGCAACTAAATCCAGGTACTTTAACCGCTTTTCTTGCTCAATCGGGTCATTCTCAGTAATCGCACCTTGTTTACCAAAGAACACCCAATCAAGAAAATGGTGATATTTCTCTACAACATTGGTAATAGCAGTAATCTCTCTACGCATCCTAACGTTGGAGATATATTCGAGCAGGAACATTGTCCTCACTACCTTACCCAATTCCTGAAACGCTTGATAAAGGCGATTCTTACGACTGTAGCTGCCCAATTTGCGTAAAAGCGTAGAAGGCATTACCTTCCCAGCTTTTATCGATAATACGACCCGCATCATATCATGCCAATGAGTTGAAATTAGATTCCAATTGACTACACCCTTGAACAACGGATCAATATATTCATAAGTTACATCTGGGCTTGGACGTAGAAAAGCACAATCCTTCCAGTTACGGATGCGGGGCATCAATTTGATACCAAGAAGATAAGAAATAGCAAACACTGGTGCAGATTGACCTTGTGTATCTGCGTACAAAGTATCCGGTTGAATATCCGAAGTATTCTTTAGTAAACCATCCAAAATATACACTGCTTCCCAAACACCGCAGGTAATGAAATGGGTGAATAAAGCGATGTACTTATCGGAAACGTGGTGATAAGCAATACCACCATAGCCACCATAACGAATGTGGTATTCACTATGCAGATTATTTTCGTAAATCTCAAATTTGCTACCATCAGCGGCTGCTCTTTTCCCAGTACCCCAAAGATTCGGAAGGCTAAAACGGTTGAAAGCGTTAATCATATCCCGAATTGCTGCTTCAATTTTTGCAGTACTGATATGGCGACGATTAGTGTAAGAAATCATATGAGATGTCACCACATCTCTAGAATGACGCGCCATTTGATTTGGTCCGAGATTACATCCGTAGCTAAAAGTGGTAAAAATATAGCGCTCCGCAGATTGTTTAAATTTTGGTTCGCTTCCTGATAGAGGACCAAAATGTCTCGTCCAATTCAACCAATGTTCAACATTACAGAGTATGTCTAAAATACTACGCTCTGGCATCAAATCGCGTAATTTATTTTCTAGTTCCTCCACCTCTTTTGGCTCGGAAGTTGATGGAACTCGTGTCAGTACAATTTCTCCATTCTGATTAATTTTTACTTGCTTGTCGTCCGCACAAATCTTATCTACTTTTTCTGCAACAGTTGTCAATTCTTGACATAAGTATTTAACAAAACCTTCTGGATTGGAAGGAAAGCCAACAGTCGAACAATATTCCTCTATTAAAGGTTCGCACTCCGCCCCCGACAGCAATTGTTCTCGGAAGTCAGCGTAACTTTCAGAACCAGCTACACAAGCATCTCCTGTCTTCAAATCCAAAGCTAAGTAAGAAAAAATACAAATTTCTAGCTGCTGACGTACTAAAACCTTAGCTCCATTAACCTCGGATATAACCAGCGTCCGCCACTGTTTGCTGATAAAATCTAAATTAATATCAAACGGTAAATGCTTACCACGCTTGTGCTGATTATCCAACAAAAACTTTAGGGCATCAATTACAGATTCATCCGCAGAAGTGCTGCTGATATCCATTGAGCGCACTAAATCAAATAACGATTTACGATAGCTGTAATAAAATCGCCACATCAAAGGCAAGTAGTTATTCGTATTGTAAGCTGCAATTTCTTCATATTTTTCTAGCAGCAAATCTACACCACCACTTTCATCAAAGATAGACTGTACCTTACTTCCTAAAGCTTCTTTATCCTGAGTTTGTTTTGATGCTGTTAGGACTTGTGAAAAGGTATTCAACAACTCGGATGTTTGTACTAAATGTTTCTCCCGTAGCTCCTGCAATCGCTGTTTGGCATTGTTTTGAATCTTGAGTATACGTTTGAGGAACATCTCAACGAGATTGTCGCGGGTTTTGACCTGTGCTGAATATAGCAGGCATATCAGTAATGTTCTGCGTTTGGGTATATTAATATCTCGGAACTCGGATATGTCTAAAGCCCTCGCTTGGGCTGCAAAGTACCTTACCTTTGTTGGAGCTATAGTCGATAATAACCGTTTGGCATTTCCAAAGGTCATCAGAGCATCAAACTTAGCTAGCAGTTGTTTCATCCCACCAAGAGTTGCACTCTTAGGTGGGGATTTCAGTAGATTGAGTGTATAGAGTGATTCTTCGATATCTCCTAGCAATAGTTGGTCTAAATAGAGAATCTCTGTAATTTCGAGAACACTTGATACCCGTTGAAACAAACGGTTATTGACCATTGTACGGATGTGACCGATTAAACGGTCTAACGTACTGAATGCAGGTAATTCGTAACGCTCTTTGACCAACTCCTCAATCGCTACATTGATTAAATCAGCAGGATGATCTAAAACTTCTGCTTGTTTTGCAACCAAGATAGCGATTATTTTCTGGGCTGCTTTATCGTATTGCTTAACTCCTAAATATAAGCGAATCGCATTTTGATAAGTGTAACGCTGACGTTCTGAAGGGATTGTTTTTATCCAATCCTGTAACTTTAAACACGACCGTAAATGTTTGATTACAGCGATTGGTATTAATTCAGGATGCGGAAAATATCCGAGCCGTTGAAAAGATTTCAACATTACCATGAAGCTAAGAAAACCATTGTGGCTCTTGGTTTTAGACTTTACAAACTTAATTTCTTCTGGTGTTGGTGTATAAAGTTCTGCTAATTCTTTAGCATCAGGAAACTGTTTAAATTTGGGATAGGCAGTACGGTTAATTGAGGTCATTTAAGTAAGAATAGCAACACCCTTGTATAAAAGATGAATTTATAAAATTTATCTCTTATTCTTTAACCAAAGAGTATTTTATATTCTTTTGGGTACACAGCATCTTAAAACCTAAAAGCTGTTTCCGGCGAGATATCCAACGCTGCCTGCCAAAAGTATGTCTCTAGAAATTAATAAAGGTTGGTTTAACTGTTAGGTAAACTTAGAATATTTAATGCATGACGTGCAGCCGATTCAGCTTTCTGGGAAGTAACTTTTTGATAACGCAAAGTAGTTTGAATACTTGAATGTCCCATCAAAGCTCGTAGTTCTTCAATACTAATTAATCCCACACGTTCAGTAGCAAATGTATGTCGTAAATCGTGGAGACGTACTCCGTGAAGTTCCGGGTATTCATCGGTTATTATTCGCCAATATTCATGCAATGTATGATAGCTGATTCTACTTACAAGTAGGGTGACTGGATGTTGTGCTGTAAATAAAGCATTACCTGAATTATGCCTCTGATACTTAATGTAGTTATCAAGAACTACTGCTGCATCTGAACTATAAAAACACCAGCGTTGTTTATTCCCTTTTCCTAATACTTGGAATTTACAGTTTGCACGGTCTACGTCTTCTATATTTAGCGCTAAAAGCTCTCCAATTCTACATCCTGTGCGGTGTAGTAAATTAACTATCGCATTCAAGCGTAGGTCATCTTTGACAACTGAATACAGTTTTTCTAATTGTTGCGGTGTTAAATATCTTATCTCATCATCGGTTTTATGTTCGCCTTTTTCTCTATCTGGAAGACGCTGCTTTAACCCATTTATTGGGTTAGATTTTATATACTCTTTCTCTACTGCAAAATTAAGTAAGCTTTGTAGTATTGCTTGATGCTTATGATGAGTTGTGTATTTTAAGTGACTAAGACTATTTAAATACTCAACTAATGTTTGCTTACTGATAATTTCTATTGACCAACTTCCATATTCTTGAAGTAAAGAACGAAGAGTAAATTCATATGTTTTTCTGGTACTTGCTGCAAGTCCAGGACGCTCTAAGAATTCAACTACAATGGTGGCTAAAGTTACAGTCAATTTCTGAGAATTTATGTGTTTACAGTAAGGTTTTTTCTAACCAAATTATATATCTTTTAAGGGTGCAAATGGACAGCTTTTCATGAACACTTTTAAAAATCCCCAACCCCAAGAATCCCTTGCTGATTATGTAACGAGAATCCGCAAACATTTAAGAATGACTCAGTTTGAGTTAGCGGATGCTGCTGGTATCCATTCTCGCTCTGTGGGCAAGATTGAGCGAGGGTTAACGGCTAGAATCAATCGTAAAACTATGCAAGGTTTAGCGATTGGTTTGGGAATTCCAGTTGAATACTTGGAAGCTTTAAACAAGGGTGAAGAGGTTAAACAAGTTCATTCGATTAAATTTTGCCCCCAGTGTTGGACTCCTGGAAGTGATGCTGACCCAATTTGGGGCAATGTTAGAGCAAAATTCTGTTATCTATGCGGTACTCAATTACGAGCAAGTTGCGCTAATTGCGGGCATCCTGTTGTGTCGTTGAGGTATAAATTTTGTCCAATGTGTGGAAAGCCTTATAAACTAGATAGGTAAAAAGCTTGAAACCTATATGTAGCAGGAGTTTTCAGACCATCTTGCAGGTTTTTACACGTATCTCGGCTGTGCGATTCGTTCCAAAGTGAATACATAACCTTGGGTGAACACGCGGAGGTCATACCTCCAAAATGCTCATAACTAACCTAGAGATGTGGGTGCAAGTCCCACCACTGAG
>JBCCLY010000258.1:0-6119 GCA_039026655.1 Cyanobacteria bacterium P01_C01_bin.38
TAACTCCTAACTCCTAACTCCTAACTCCTAACTCCTAACTCCTGACTGTTAAGTTTCCACAGTTTTGGTTGACAAACCAACCCAATCTCCGGATTTTAACTGCCCGACGATGTAAACATCGATTTCAACTTCACCTATCTTGTAGACTTGGATATTGTCTAAATTTTGCTTTAAAGTTTCTACAAGAGCTTGATATTTTTTAGCTGTTTCCTTCTCTTCCGAGTCGTACCAGTCTTTTTCATCTGTAGCTTGCTGAAAAAACTTTTCCATATCTATTACTTTGACGGGAGCATCCAGGGAATGATCGGTTTTCTGTAATAGATTCTGGGTATTGACTTCTTTAACCTCTTGATTTGACCATGTAAAAGTATCAAAAGGATAATCAGATTCGCTCATCCACACTAAATCTTGGGAGAGCGATTTTATTTTTTTGGGAATATCAAATTCGTTATTGTTCATAATTCAAAAAGGTTAAAAGTTAAAGGTTAATGGTTAAATTTACAACTCCTAACTCCTAACTCCTAACTCCCAACTCCTAATTCCTAACTAATTAAAATTACTTTTTCTTTGCTTTCCAAGTTCCACCATAAATGTAAAATGGATTATTTTGACTAACATTTTCCCAACATTGAGGGCATACAAAAACCCAATCGCCGTCTTCAAGATGTTTTATTCGGTAAAGAATCGATGCGGGTTGAGTGCATAGGGAGCAAAGTTTTCTTCGTAATGAACGCGCCATTTTTTAATTATCAATTATCGATTATCAATTATTAACTTGTACGCCTTAATTTTTCTAGGTTTGTAGTTGGGACTTTAGTCCTAAATTAGAGCGATAAATCGCTTACTACGAACTGGAATTCGGAGGGGCTAAAGCCCTTACTACGAACCAAAAAAATAATCGATGTAGTTCAACCACATCGATATCTTAATTAATTGAATTGTGAAACAGTATTCACACATTTATGCAAATGCAGAAGCTTGAGGTTTAGCAAAAATCATTCTACCGGCAGAAGTCTGCAATGAGCTAGTAACAACTACTCTTAATTCTCCGCCAACAAAACTACTTCCTTCCTCAACTACCACCATCGTACCGTCATCTAAATAGCCGATACCTTGACTGGGTTCTTTTCCTTCTTTGAGGATTTTTAAATCGATGTTGTCTCCTGGTAAATAATTTGGACGTACTGCATTTACCAAGTCGTTAACGTTCAAAACGGGAACTTTCTGCACGCTGGCAACTTTAGATAAGTTGTAATCGTTGGTTAGCAAAGTCGCGTTGATTTCTTGAGCAAACCGAACTAACTTCGCATCTACTGTGGCAATCTCCTCGTAATCAAGCGAGTTAATTACAATGCGTTCGGAATAAGACTTTTTGATCCTGTTAAGAATCTCTAATCCCCGTCTTCCTCGTACCCGCTTTTGATCTTTGCTAGCATCAGCTACTTGCTGTAACTCTAACAAAATAAATTGCGGTACGATAATTTGTCCTTCTAAAAAGCCGGTATCTAACAGCGTTTCAATCCGCCCATCGATAATGCAGCTTGTGTCTAAAACTTTGGTTGCAGCAGGTTTTAGAGTCCCTTCGACTACCATTGATTCTACTGTATTAGGATTAATCAATCGTATCAATCCGCGTCCGTGAGTATCGGCTAAATTCATGCCAGTATACGAAAGAGTGATACTGCCCATAACAGCAACTAATGGCTTGATAAAGCTAAAATCTTCGGGGATCGGTAGTAAGAATAAAGGGGCTAACATCAAGTTAGCTACTAACAATCCAATTACTAAACCAATTGAACGTGTGAGAATAACTTCGAGTGGCAATTCTCTGACTTGGGCTTCTAAACGACGATATCCGGTTTGGACTCGCAGCCCAATAGCACCACCGATAATTGCTGCAAAAGCTGCAACGACTAAGCGTAAAGCTTCTAGATTGCTTACACTATCTAACGTACCATTTGGTAGTAAGTCGATGCTGTAGTAACCTATTCCCGTTGCTGCGAGGACGAATGAGAAAATTATAATAGCGTCAAACATGATTTGATTTTGTTTGTTTTCCTGCAACTGCATTACTCGATCTACTCAAGTAAAGAGAGTATGTAATCTGGTTAAAAATAGAGATAAATATTTGCAGTGAACCTACAGGGTTGTTAATAAACCATCTGCAAACATTATAACCAAATATTCTCAGCTTTTTTATTCTGCTTGTATTGTCATAAATCCATACAAAAATGTAGATTTCTCATTGTTTTTTACTATTTCTAATTTATTCGTAACCTAATTTAAATTGTTTCTCATAATGCCAGATAAACCATTGAATTCAAACACTTCAGGCTCTGTAAGTGCTGCCTACATACACATTCCTTTTTGTAGACGACGCTGCTTTTATTGTGATTTTCCCATATATGTGGTAGGAAATACCAAGCGTGGCGAAACATCCGCCGCAATATCTGATTATGTTGAAGTTTTATGTCAGGAAATTGTCACCATACAAAATAATAATAAACCGTTAGAAACAGTTTTTTTCGGTGGTGGTACTCCTTCATTACTTTCAACACCACAATTACACAGAATATTAAAAGTTTTAGATGGGAGATTTGGGATTGACAAATTAGCAGAAATTTCGATGGAAATCGATCCAGGTACTTTTGATAAACAGCATTTGCAAGGATATCTAAATTCTGGAGTAAATCGGATAAGTTTGGGAGTACAGGCTTTTCAAGAAGAATTATTGCAAGCTTGCGGACGCTATCATTCGGTTTCGGATATTTTTACAGCTGTCGATTTACTTCAAACTGCACAGATTTCTAATTTCAGCATAGACTTAATTTCCGGTTTACCGCATCAAACTTTAGATATATGGCAGCAATCTTTAGAGCAAGCGATCGAAATTGCGCCGATGCATATATCTATATATGACTTGACAATTGAACCTGGTACTGCTTTCGGACGTTATTATCAACCGGGCGATCGCCCTTTACCCACAGATGAAACAACGGTAAAAATGTACCGTATGGCACAAGAAATTTTAACTAATTCAGGGTATAAGCATTATGAAATTTCCAATTATGCCAAACCAGGATATCAATGTCGCCACAATCGAGTTTACTGGGAAAATCGTTCTTATTACGGTTTTGGAATGGGAGCAGCAAGTTATTATCAAGGAAAACGGTTTAACCGTCCACGAAAAACCAAAGAATATTATGCTTGGGTAAATAATGGCAGTATAATTGATTGCGATATCACAACCCCCCATGAAGTTTTATTAGAAACCTTAATGTTAGGTTTACGTTTAGCAGAAGGAGTAAACCTGCAAACATTAACAGCACAATTCGGTAAAAATAAAATTGAAGAAGTATTACAAGTATTGCAACCTTATGTAGAGAAAGGTTGGGTGCAAGTTATAGATGAAAAATTGCAACTACTCGATCCTGATGGGTTTTTGTTTTCTAACGTGATATTAGCAAAGTTATTTGAAACACTTTAACGTATCTAAAAAACTGGTTTATTCTTAAATAGGGAATGGGGAATGGGGAACAGGGAACAGGGAATAATTATTCTTTCTTTATGTAAGTAAGCACAAATAAACAAAGCTCTGTAACAAAATGTAAATTAAACTTAAACCCTTATTCCTTATTACTACTCCCTATTCCCTACTCCCTACTCCCTACTCCCTACTCCCTACTCCTAATCAAAATCTAAAATCCAAAAACAATGGAACTCTTTGTCAGAAATCTTATCGGTATCGCAATTAGTACCTGTCAGTTATTAGCCCTTTTTGTAATTTCTATAGGATTAATTAAAGGTTTAATTATATTTTTACGCAATGCCTTATCTTTTTCAAACTCAGCTAAAATGTTCCAAGAAAGCCGGTTACAAATGGGCTACTCGTTTTCTTTGGGATTAAACTTTTTGGTTGGAGGAAGTATTCTGAGAACTACCATAACTCCTAGCTGGGAAGATATAGGAAGATTAGCTGTAATTATTGTCATTCGTACCGTTTTGAACTATTTACTACTGCAAAATATCAGCAAACCCGTCCATAAAGATAATCCATACGAATCGGATATTGCAAAAAATTCAAGCAACAAATCTTTGTACGAGAACGTAAAAAATAAGATTCTTTAAAAGTAGGGAATAGGGAATGGGGAATAGGGAATAGGGAATGGGTAATAGGTAATAAAGAGAAGGAGCATTCCGACTCCCACTACAAATGTTTTGACAATTACTTACTCTTCCTAACTCAAAATTTAGAAACCCGGTTTTTCCAAAAAACCGAGTTTCTTACTCTCAATTTGTTACAACTCATATAAGATTGCGATAATTTACAACTTTTAACTCCTAACTCCTAACTCCTAACTCCTAACTTATTTACGGCACAATCAAAATCGGACAAGGAGAAAGATTAATCGTGAGATTGGTAACGCTATCGTGGGAACCGATACTTTTTTGCTAAAGCATCTTGAAGTAATTTTTCAACCTTTTGCGGCGATTTCATCACATCATTGCTTGATGCTTCTTCTGCTGTAGCCTCTTCTACGACACTTAGTAGTATCAACTTGCTTTGATAATTTTGTACTAAATTAACTACAGCTTCTGCTGCTTCCCATGCTTCGCGGCTTTGATCTACCGGAAAAAGAATTGTTTTGAACATCGGATTCCCTTGTGACCCCTTAACTCTGTAAAATCTTGATAGTCCTATTTTCAATCACATTAACAAAAAGGCGATCGGGAGAGTCTAAATTATGTCTAAAAAAACTTTAGCAAATTTGTCTAAAAGCGACTTGGAAGGTAAACGCGCTTTGGTAAGAGCGGATTTCAATGTTCCTTTGGATGATGCAGGCAACATTACAGATGATACGCGCATCCGAGCAGCTTTACCTACAATTCAAGACTTGATTAGCAAAAACGCTAAAGTGATTCTAGCCAGTCACTTTGGAAGACCAAAAGGTGAAGTTAAAGATAAATTACGCTTAACACCAGTAGCTAAAAGGCTTTCTGAGTTGTTAGGCAAAGAAGTTGTCAAGTGCGATGACTGTATTGGTGATGAAGTTGCCAACAAAGTTGGGGGATTGCAAAACGGAGACGTACTTTTATTAGAAAACGTCCGTTTTCACAGTGAAGAAGAGAAAAATGACTCCGAATTTGCCAAAAAATTAGCATCAAATGCCGATTTATATGTAAATGACGCTTTTGGTACCGCACACCGCGCTCATGCTTCCACTGAAGGTGTAACTCACTATCTCAGCCCTTCTATCGCTGGATATTTGATCGAGAAGGAATTACAGTATTTACAAAATGCTATTGAAAATCCTCAGCGTCCTTTAGCAGCTATTATCGGTGGTTCTAAGGTTTCCAGCAAAATCGGCGTAATTGAAACTTTACTTGACAAATGTGACAAGTTAATCATCGGCGGTGGAATGATTTTCACATTCTACAAAGCCCGTGGTTTGAGCGTTGGTAAATCTTTAGTAGAAGAAGACAAATTAGAATTAGCGAAAACTTTGGAAGCTAAAGCCAAAGAAAAAGGCGTAGATTTATTGTTACCTACCGATGTAGTTGTAGCAGATAACTTTGCTGCCGATGCTAATTCTCAAACTGTGAGCATCGAAAATATTCCCGATGGCTGGATGGGTTTAGATATTGGCCCAGATTCCGTTAAAAAGTTCCAAGAAGCCCTTGGTGACTGTAAATCAGTGATTTGGAACGGCCCTATGGGTGTATTTGAATTCGATAAATTCGCTGTCGGTACCGAGGCGATCGCCCGTACTTTAGCAGATTTGAGCAAGAAAGGCGCTACTACCATTATTGGTGGTGGTGATTCCGTTGCAGCAGTAGAAAAAGTTGGTTTAGCCGATCAAATGAGCCATATTTCTACAGGTGGTGGTGCTAGTTTAGAATTGCTTGAAGGCAAAACTTTACCCGGTATCGCTGCTTTGAATGATGCTTAATTAATAGTTAGGTGTTAGTTGTTAGTGGTTAGTTGTTTTAATTAATAATTAACTTCGCACTTACGCAACTAACACATGATTTTAGGTTTGTAGTAAGGACTTTAGTCCTATTCTTTCTAAGCATAAAAAACGATTGAAGTGATAATTATTTACCTCGAATATCGTGAA
>JBCCLY010000259.1:0-6080 GCA_039026655.1 Cyanobacteria bacterium P01_C01_bin.38
TAAGCTTTACTAAGGTCGGTACCTTCTGGAAAAATTGTGTCTTCACTGTAAATTAATCCCGTAAGAACTGCGTCTTCTAAATTAGCATCACTTAAATCAGCACCGATTAAATTAGCACCGATCAACCTAGCTTTTTCAAGGTTTGCATTTTTTAAGTTCGCTTGCAAAAGATTTCCATATTCTAAAGATGCTGAACTCAAATTTATATTGCTAAAATTAGCTCTTTCTAAGTTAGCTCTATTGAAATAAGCATAATCATAAAGTTTCCATACATCTTCATTAACATCTAGGAACCAACATTTTATTATTGCTTGATAAAAATTAGCACCTCTTAAAACAGCATCATACAAACCATCGGCATAAATAGTAGCTCTGGTTAAATTAGCGTTTTCAAGAATACTATTAGATAAAATCACATAAGTTAAATTAGCTCCTGTAAGATTAGCATTACCAAAATTCGTATTTACTAAAGCTATATAGGAAAAATTAGCGTTGCTGAAATTAGTCTCTGAAAAATTAGCTCCACTTAAGCTGATAATATTATCCAAACTGGGATTCAATTCATCAAAATCAATCCCACTCAAATCAACACCAGAAAAATCTCTTTCCCCAGCTTGATAACGCTCAATCAATTCTTTAGCATTCATTTGATTAACCAGTTGAAAATTTGTATTTATAATTAGCTTTGATTTTGAAATACTTTCTATTAATATTTTATTCTCTATGACAGCTTTTTTAGTCCTATTTATAGGACTTTTGCTATTAGACGGGGAATTGCATTCCCCGGTGGATTAAGATATCAATGAATAACTTACCTCTAATTTTAATAATGGTGCGTTGCACTCCGTGACAACACACCCTACAAAACTAAATTAATAACCATAAAATTAATATATTGTCAACGATAAAAAATCATAAAAAATGAATACCCAACTCCCCATTCCCTCACATTTCAACCCCACAAAAGTTAGCGAAGTCTGGCGGGTACCTTACCAACAACGTTCCGTAGAAGCTGAAGCATACGCAAAGCAACACGATATCAAACCGGCTTCTGAAGATAAAACCCGCGTTTGTCTATTATTAATCGATGTGCAAAACACTTTCTGTATTCCCGACTTTGAATTATTTGTAGGTGGAAAATCTGGAACTGGTGCAATTGAAGATAATGTGCGTTTATGTGAGTTTATCTATCGCAATCTGGGTGAAATTACCACAATCATTCCTACAATGGATACTCACACGGCAATGCAAATTTTTCATCCGGTGTTTTGGGTAAATTCTGCTGGGGAACATCCGATTCCTTCTGCTACTAATATTGTTCCAGATGATATTGATAATGGTAATTGGAAAGTTAATCGGGCAGTTAGCTATAGTTTGGGATACGATTACGAATTTTTAGAAAAATACGCTTACCATTACGTCAAGAAACTCACCGATAACGGTAAATATCCCCTTACGGTTTGGTCATATCATTCTATGTTGGGTGGAATCGGACACGCTTTGGTTTCCTCGGTAGAAGAAGCAATATTTTTTCACTCGATCGCTCGCAATTCTCAAGCGCAATTTGAAATTAAGGGAAATAATCCTTTAACTGAAAATTATTCGGTATTAAGTCCAGAAATATTAAAAAGTTTTGATAATTCTCCGATTGCAGAAAAAAATACTCGTTTAATTAAACAACTTTTAGACTTTGATAAAATTATCATTGCCGGACAAGCAAAAAGTCACTGCGTAGCTTGGACAATCGATGATTTATTAACAGATATTAAGAAAATAGATATTAACCTTGCCAAAAAAGTTTATCTGCTTGAAGACTGTACCTCTCCGGTGGTAGTGCCCGGTGTGGTGGATTACAGCGAACAAGCAGATGCTGCATTTAAAAGATTTGTAGAAGCGGGAATGGAAGTAGTTAGGAGTTAGGAGTTAGGAGTTAGGAATTATTGAATATTAAATATAAGATTAGCCCAGGTAGTCGGGCTTGGTTTGTGTAGCCTCAGACTTGCAGTCTGAGGGTGGTGGTTTATCAATTACCTATTACTATTCAAGATTTTTGGCGCTAAAGCGCAACTACGAACGCCCAATTATTCCAAAAATTCTTGAGGATCTTTGGCTACCCAGCCTAAAGGTGAACTGTTCCGTATTTCAAAGTGAAGATGGGGTTTTTTCAATGTTGGTGTTCCGGTAGTTCCTACTGTTCCGACTAAATCGCCTTTGTTTACTTTCTCTCCGGCGCTAACTTTGATATCCTCAAGGTGGGCATAGCGGCTTTGCATTCCGAGAGGGTGATTGATTATTACTAAGTTTCCGTATGAACCTTGTTCTTGGGCTAATACTACTTCTCCTTCACCAATTGCTTGTACGGAGGTTCCTGGTTGTGCTGATAAGTCGATACCGCTATGGAAAAATACGTCACCGTTACTTGGATTTATTTGCCACCCATAAGGAAAAGCTACGAGGGTGTTTTCTGGTAAGGGATAGCCGTTTAATTTACTAGAATTGGAAATAGTATCAAGAACGTTTGGTTCTGTTGATGCTTGAGTTGATTGCAATTTCTTAAGTTGTGGAACAAAAACGACTTGAGGATTTTCTTGACAACCGTTGACTTCAAAAAGCGCGTCGGCTCGAATCTTATGTTTTGCTGCTATTTGCCTTAATGTTTGTCCTCTGCGTACCTTAACGACAATACCATCGTAGGGAGGAATATTTATTTCTTTACCTACAGTAACTTTACCGTTACGTATTGCAGGATTCATGCGGATAATGGTTTCAGGAGTAACGCTGTAGCTTTGCGCTATGGTTTCTAAAGTTTCTTCTGGTGCTACTTGATGACGCACGAAACGTTCTAAAGCTGGTTCTGGACAATTTGCTTGTTTAGACTCGGCCCAAGCAAAATTGCGAAATGTGGATAAGCTAAGTATACCGACTAAACCACAAAACAAGACTGAACAATAACGAAAGCTCATGTATATAAAAAATGATAAGTTGATATATAGATTATTTTAAAGATTAAATATCGAGCATTCTTCTATGAATTTTGGATTTTGCTCTTATAAATTTTATTATTCAGAGGTAAATAAATTAATACCTTTGTTGTCAAACTTATCCTCAGCAAATCTCTTTGTTGATTAAAATTATAAAACTCGCATCTGCATTGCTATCAAACAAGCGTATGGTTATGAAGTTATCTGCAAAACAATTGGCTGTTTCTCTTTCTTTAGTGGCAATTGGTGGTGGTGCAGGTTTATTAGGAAGTCGCTTCCTGCCACAAAGTCGCTCTTACAATCAATTTAAAAATGTTACAGTTGCTTTGCCTCCGGAAACTGTTATTAATCGTCCAGTAAGGCAATCTACTGGAGCGAGTCGAGGAGGTGAAATGAATTTTATTGCTAACGCAGTACAAAAAACTGGTTCTGCGGTAGTACGAATTAATGCTACTCGTAAGGTGGCTAATCCTATATCTAAAGCATTGAAAAATCCCCTCTTACGTCGATTTTTCGGAGAGGATGAGCAACCGTTTCCCCAGGAACGAATTGAGCGGGGTACTGGTTCTGGTTTTATATTAAGTGATGATGGAAAGCTGTTGACTAATGCTCATGTGGTATCGGATACTGATACCGTACAGGTAACTCTTAAAGATGGTCGCACTTTTGAAGGTAAGGTAGTTGGTGTTGATAAAATCACCGATGTAGCCGTAGTTAAGATCCCCGCTTCTGAATTACCTAATGTCAGATTGGGAAGCTCTCGTAATTTGATCCCCGGACAATGGGCGATCGCCATTGGTAATCCTCTAGGTTTAGATAATACTGTCACAATTGGGATTATCAGCGCTACGGATCGAACCAGCGCTCAGGTAGGGGTTCCCGACAAGCGAGTCAGCTTTATTCAAACTGATGCTGCTATCAACCCCGGTAATTCTGGGGGACCATTATTAAATTCCCAAGGTGAAGTGATTGGGGTAAATACGGCAATTCGTGCCGATGCTCAAGGTTTGGGTTTTGCGATACCTATCGAAACTGCTGCCCGTATCGCCGATGAATTATTTACTAAAGGAAAAGTTCAACATCCCTTCCTTGGTATCGAAATGGTGGATTTGACTCCTACTAAGAAAAAGCAGTTGAGTCAAGAAACATCTTTCGAGTTAAACCAAGAAACTGGCATTTTAGTAAGAAGAGTCACAGATGATTCCCCCGCAAAAGAAGCAGGATTGCGCCCTGGAGACATTATAGAAAAAGTCAATAAACAACCCGTCAAATCTTCTGCCCAAGTGCAAAAATTTGTTGAATCTTCGACGGTAGGAGATATTCTGCAAATTCAAGTTAAACGAGAAGGCAAGCTTCAAACATTCAAAGTTAAATCTGGAGCTTATCCCCATAGGTGATAGAGAATTTTGAAAAAATATTAACAAATCCTCAAGTTTTCTCAACACCTGCTATTTTCAATTTAGATTAACAATAGATGAATAGTTAAGAGTTAAGAGTTAGTTAACAATCAGTCGTTTTAAGCTATTAATTATCATAATAACTAAACCATAAATTGATTAGTAACGCTCATAACTCATAACTAACATCAGGCTATTTACTAGTTAAGTTATCTAAATTCATCCGTTGTTCCATTTGGCGCAGGAAATACCCCGTCATCATTGCTGAAGCTAAAAGCCCAGCAAGATTATCCCTGTCTGTCGTCACCTGCACGTTAAAGTTTGCCGGGGGTAACATTCCTACAAGCCCTTGGACATTTTGCGAAATGATTTGTTTAATTTCGGGGCTAACAGACTGGGCTACCCGTGCTAAAACCTCGGGAGGTTGATGTTCAAGATATTTGAGTAACTGATTGGGATCTCCCTCAGCGTTGTCAAAAATATTTTGATTCGGGTGTTGGTCAAAATTGTCGTTCAAAAAGTCTGGATCAAACACCATTGGCAATTATTTTCGCTTTTGTTGCTAATTCTACTGTAAACCATACTAAGAGTATGAGGCACCTTGACCCTACCTAAATAATGAGGTAAGTACAATTTTATTTGAGTATATCTCTACAGGCGTGTCTTTATATTTTGACCTGTAATAACGGTTATCTGCCGTCAAGAATGCACTTACTGCACTAAATTGTCAATAGCGCCTCATGCTTGCTATATAGATTTCACCCTTTTAAGCGCTTTCTGCCGCTTGGCTAGCTACCGGCTGTAATTCTAATTCGAGTTGTTGTTGCTTCTTAAAATTAGTAAAAGGCTGAGGCAATTTATCTATTTGAAAATATTGATGAAATTTTGGAGTAACTTGCAGAGAAAAAGAGCGAGAATCGCCGCTACGTTTTTTGCGAACAAAACCTTGTTCCACCAACTCAGGAACATGTTGATACGCTCCCGAGCCGCGTACATTAATTAAATCGCTTTGTAGCATCGGACTATTTAGAGCAATAGCAGCCAAAGTGCGTAACGCTCCCACACCCAACTCCACCGGAATCAGCGTTTGTACCAAATCATGAAAATCCGATCGCAATTGCAGACTGTAACCTTGGGGAGTCTCCACAACTTCCAAAGCACTATCTCGACGAGCATATTCATCAACTAACTCAATTATTCCTTCCTCCGCCGTCGCGCGATCGCACTTTGCACATTCAGCTATTTCCCCAATAGACATGGGTTTTCCCTTCAAATACAAAATCGCTTCGATCTTTGATGCCGCTACAATCATCAGTAATAAATCCACATTCAAGAGTTTATAGCAACGGACAATGCACAACTCAAGAAAATACACTACAGGCAAGTTGGCACGGATGATACCATTTTATTCATTCTATGTCAAATATTAATGGGGAATGGGTAGTTGGTAGTTGGTAGTTGGTAATGGGGCATGGGGGATTGGGCATAGGGGATTGGGAATAGTTAGGAGTTAGGAGTTAGGAGTTAGGAGTTAGAAATTGTAGTGGGAGCGTCTCGCTCCCTTTCTTCATCACCCGATTACCAACTACCAACTATGTGGCCACTCCGCGCTTTGCGCCGACCACGGCACCTGCGGTCATGCAAGCGGCCTCGCGAGCTGCAAACACGGCTGGCTGTTTCCAACAAACACATCTTGGGGAAA
>JBCCLY010000260.1:0-6071 GCA_039026655.1 Cyanobacteria bacterium P01_C01_bin.38
GGAAGGGCAATAAACCCGCACGCGATAACCTTGCTCTACCAAAGATTTAGCAATTTTATCCCCCATGCCGTAAAGCACCAGCATCTCAAAATTGCGCTGTGGAATATTCAAACTTTGAGCAATTGCGATAGCTTTAGCCTGACTTCTAACATTATGACTTCCGATGGCAGCATATATATATTGATGATTTTCTAACAATAATTGGGTTATTTTCTCAAAGTTAATATCGGTGGCGGCTTTATCGTTATAAACTGGCTGCTGCCAATGTTTTTGCTCTGCGGTGATGGTTTCTTGATCCCAATATGCGCCTTTTACTAAGCGAATTGTAATTGGATTGCCGCGCTGTTTTGCCCATTCAATCAAGCTTTTAGCGTCTGCTTCACTATCTCGTAAATATGCTTGAATTGTCATGCCGATATCGGTGCGCTGTTTAAATTCGTCTTCCATTAACAGCTTTTTGAGAATATTAAAAGTTAGATTTTTGTAAATATACTGCTCCATATCGAAGTGGATAGCGACACCTAATTCCATAGCGCGACGCAGCAAAGTACGAATATGAGAAACCACCTTTTCTTCACTACCTTTATTATCTAAAGGATCGAATTGCGAATAAAATGCCGTCAACTTAACCGAAACCTGCACCTTCGGCAAAGCATTTCCGTCAGCTTCATCAATTAACGCTACATTCTTCCACTTTTTAGCAGCTTCCGCTAATTGCGCCATCAAATCTGTATATCTTTGTAAATAAGACTGCGCTTCGACTTCCGTTATCACCGCTTCACCCAATAAATCCACGGTGAAAGCCATCTTATCTTTACGCAATCTTTCAATACTTTTCAAAGCTTGCTTGATATTTTCGCCAGCAATATATCGATGCGCTAAAGTTTCCACACTCTTGGAAACAGTTGTCGCGGCAACCTTCCCCGGCATCGAATCCGGATTGGCAAAATTTAACATACCCTTCAAAGCCGCAGGTAATTCTACCGAATCATCACCGAGATATTCCTGTAAATGCGCGGCAATTTCCGGGTTACTTCTCAAAGCCGGAAGAGTATCGATAAACCGGAATAGCTGCACCCGCAAACCAGGATTGCTCATTGCCCATGCTAATAACTTATCATCAGGACGCATTTGATCGCGCAAAGCCGAAAATAAACTTCGATTTTCCCCCGTTGCGCTTAATAATTGCTTAGCGATTTCCTGAGTTTTCGCTTCGTAGATGTCTTTTTCAACTTGTAATACCACTGATAGCACGCTCCATATAAATGTCAGGCTTTCGTAATAAAGCCCGTTACGTTATTCTATTTTGGCTTTTTAATTTTGCTACCACCACATCTGGGAGGAATAGTTAAAGATTCGATATGTGGAAGTTAATAAACACGCGAATGTAGCCAGAAATATCTATCTTGCACCATTCGTTATTAGCCCAAAGAAACCCGGTTTCTAGTAGTGAAAGCACGAATATCTTTGAAATCGTAAAGAAACCGGGTTTCTGACAATAGTGCAAGTGTGAGTTAATAAACACGCGAATGCAGTAAGAAATATTATTGAGAATTAATTCATCTAAGTATCATTAGTTAATAAAAGTATTTTTAAAATGATAAAAAGTATTCAAGTATCAAGAATTATTGCGAATTTTTAGCAAAACTTAGTAATTTATACCAGAAAAAGTTCAATACATAAAAGTTTTTTATAGAGAATCTTTTGGCAATTTTATGTTTGAAATTGAAGTGTAGTTTGCTTTCTTTAACAGAGTTGCTTCAATTAATATGGCTAAGCTGTATATTAGATTTAGTCATCTACCATGAGTAAGATTATCGTTGAACGTTACCGAATAATTGAACTATTAAACGGTACTCAAGGAAGTAGAAGTTACTTAGGTGAAGATACCAACCAATTAAATTTTGAGGAATGTGTAATCAAGCAGTTTCTACCGCCAAGCAAAGATGCCACATTATTAAAAATATCTCACAACGTCTTAGAAACTGAAGTTAAGCCTTTAGAGAAATTAGCACGTCTAGACGATAGAGTTGAAACTTTAACTAGTTTTTTTGAAAAGAATAAAAACTTTTATTTAGTTAGAAATTATATTATAGGTAAATCTTTAAAAAAAGAAATATTTCCCGGAGAAAAACTAAACTCGGAACAAGTAGTAAATATATTATTAGAAATATTAGAAATATTAGAAGTTGTGCATCAACGCGGTATAATACATGGCAATCTTAAACCAGCAAATATAATTCGTCGAAAATCTGATAATAAGCTAATTCTAGTAGACTTTGGTGCCCCTCAAGAAGCAGTATCTAACATAATTGCTGCTTCAGAATATATCCCTATAGAGCAAGCCTATAGAAATGCTCAATTTAACAGCGATATTTATACTTTGGGTATTATTGCCATTGAAGCATTGACTGGCTTAGCTGCCAAGAAAATTACCAGCCAGAAAAATCAGAAAAACACCGATGCAGAAAAAATAATTTGGCATCCTCGCAGCTATCAGGTAAATCCCAAGTTAGCTAAAATTATCGATAAAATGGTGGATTTGAATTATAAAAATCGCTATCAGTCAGCAGTAGAAGTATTAAAAGATTTACAGTCAGTTAATCAACCGCAGTCAAACTTAGTATCTGAAAAATTAAAACAACAATTCTCAGATAATTCTGAATTAATTGCCAGAATTGGAGGTTTTATCTTTGTTGGTGCAGTAGGTTTAATTTTATTTGCTCCAAAAAATATCAACCACGCCAGACAGCTATACCACCAGGGAATGGCAAAGTATAAAAAAGCCGACTATAAACAAGCAATCAAACTACTTTCCCAAGCCATTAACATAAATCCTCGATATTCTTCAGCATATAATTCGCGGGGAGATGCTTATTATCGTTTAGGAAACTACGAAAAATCTCAGCAAGATGCCAGTGCAGCAATTCGTCACAATCCTAAAGATGCAAACGCTTATTATGATAGAGCCTTTAGTCTTTATTTGATTGGAGAATTTAACGGCGCAATTATAGATTACAAACAAGCAATTAAACTCGATCCAGAATATGCAAACGCTTATTATGGTAGAGGATTAGCCCGTCACGAAATCAAAGAAAACAAGAAGGCAATTGAAGATTTGGATCGAGCGATCGCCCTTAATCCCAAATTTACTAAAGCTTACTTGCAGCGAGGAATTATAAATCGCGAAATAGGAGAAAAACTAGAAGCGATTAAAGACTTTGATAAAGCAATTAAAACTAATTCTAAATATACAGAAGCATATTACGAACGCGGTAAAACACGTTACCAACTCAACGAAAAAATTGCAGCTAAAAAAGATTTTACCAAAGTCATTGAATTAGATCCAAAATACATTGACGCTTATATCGCTCGTGCAGATGTTCACACCGATTTAGGTTATCCCAAACAAGCTTACGAAGACTACGAAACAGCCATAGAAATGAATCCCAAAGATGTTAATGCTTACATTCATCGCGGTAAATATCGTTTCAAAATGAAAGATATAGAAGGAGCAATTGAAAATTATGATTTAGCGATAAAACTAGATTCAAATAGCGCAATAGCATTTAACAATCGCGGAAACGCCAACTTAGAAATGGGAAAATTAAAACAAGCAATGGCAGATTATTCAAAAGCAATTGAACTTAATTCCGAATACGCTTTAGCTTATTACAATCGTGGTTTATTGCGTACAGACTTAGGAAGAGTACCAACAGCAATCGAAGACTTTCAAGCAGCATCAGAAATATTTCTTAAAACAGGTGAAGAGAAGAATTATCAAGATGCGATGGCGAGAATTAAGGAATTAACTCCGTGAGTGGGTAGTGGGTAGTTGGTAGTTGGTAGTTGGTAGTTGGTAGTTGGTAGTTGGTAGTTGGTAGTGGGTAGTTGGTGATTAAACTATTTTTTTTTGCCTATTGAGTTTAGGTAAGCGTTAAGTTTGGGAGATAGTTCATCAATTATTGGTTTGAGTTTAGATGCTTGTTCTTTGGTTACAAGTTTTCTAATGTAGGCTAGTCTTAAGAAACAGATAGTTTCGTATAAAGAGCCTCTTGCTATTCTCACAAACCGAATATTGTCTTGGTAATGAAAACGCCCTCTTCCTTCTGCAATATTCGCACAAACACTATCAGCCGAACGAACTATTTGTTTACCAACCGTATCTTTTTCAAAATAATTCCAATCTTGGACAATATTCCAAATTTCATTAGCTAACTTCTCAGCTAACTGATAAACCTTTAAATTCTCAAAATCAGGCTTTGCCAAAATATTTTATTAAAATTACAACAACATCTCTATAATTCCCAAAACAAACCCAAAAATAACATCACCCACTACCAACTACCAACTACCCACTACCAACTACCAACTACCAATTCCCCACTACCAACTACCCACTACCAATTCCCCACTTTTGCCTGATAATATAAATAACGCTTCAAATATCTTTATACACAATGGCGAGAGACTTACGGGGATTTATCAAAATTTTGGAAGAAAGGGGACAGTTAAAGCGGATTACCGCTAAAGTTGATCCCGAATTGGAAATTGCCGAAATTTCTAACCGGATGCTGCAAAAAGGTGGCCCCGGTTTGATTTTTGAAAATGTTAAGGGTGCTGATTTTCCGGTTGCGGTAAATTTGATGGGCACTGTGGAAAGGATTTGCTGGGCTATGAATATGGAACACCCTCAAGAGTTGGAAACTTTGGGGAAAAAGTTGGCAATGTTACAGCAGCCAAAACCACCAAAAAAGATTTCTCAAGCAGTTGATTTTGGTAAGGTTTTATTCGATGTTGTCAAAGCTAAACCCGGAAGAGATTTTTTCCCTGCTTGCCAACAAGTTGTGGTGGAAGGAGATAATTTAGATTTAAATAAATTACCTTTAATTCGCCCTTATTCTGGTGATGCTGGCAAAATTATTACTTTAGGTTTAGTGATTACCAAAGATTGCGAAACCGGTACGCCAAATGTCGGCGTGTATCGCTTGCAACTACAATCTAAAAATACTATGACCGTACACTGGCTCTCGGTGCGCGGTGGAGCTAGACATTTACGGAAGGCTGCGGAGAATGGCAAGAAACTCGAAGTAGCAATTGCTTTAGGTGTCGATCCGTTAATTATCATGGCAGCAGCAACGCCGATTCCGGTAGATTTATCCGAATGGTTGTTTGCGGGTTTATACGGTGGTTCTGGTGTTAGTTTAGCTAGATGTAAAACCGTAGATTTAGAAGTACCCGCTGACTCAGAATTTGTTTTAGAAGGAACAATTACCCCTGGTGAAGTGCTGCCAGATGGGCCATTCGGCGACCATATGGGTTATTACGGCGGCGTTGAAGATTCGCCTTTAGTAAGATTTCAATGCATGACACACCGCAAAGATCCGGTGTATTTAACTACATTTAGCGGTCGTCCTCCCAAAGAAGAAGCAATGATGGCGATCGCTCTTAACCGAATTTACACGCCAATTCTGCGACAGCAGGTTTCGGAAATTGTTGACTTCTTCCTACCAATGGAAGCTTTAAGTTATAAAGCGGCGATAATATCCATAGATAAAGCATATCCCGGACAAGCACGAAGGGCAGCTTTAGCATTTTGGAGCGCCCTGCCGCAATTTACATACACCAAATTCGTGATTGTAGTAGATAAAGATATTAATATTCGCGACCCGCGTCAAGTAGTATGGGCAATAAGCTCCAAAGTAGATCCCACCAGAGACGTATTTATATTGCCAAATACGCCTTTTGACACCTTAGATTTTGCCAGCGAAAAATTAGGTTTAGGTGGAAGAATGGGAATTGACGCTACCACTAAAATACCTCCAGAAACCGAACACGAATGGGGTGCGCCGTTAGAATCCGACGACGAAGTAGCCGCAATGGTTGAGAGGAGATGGGCTGAATACGGTTTGGATGATTTGAAATTAGGAGAAGTTGACGTTAACTTGTTTGGTTACGATATGAAATAAAACCAATGTAGAGACGCGATATATCGCGTCTCTACAAAGATGTTGTTTACCCCGCGAAAATTTTTCATCTATTATTAAAAGTAAGAATAATTAAACCGCAGA
>JBCCLY010000261.1:0-6067 GCA_039026655.1 Cyanobacteria bacterium P01_C01_bin.38
AACGGTAGTAGTTTCTCCTTTAATTGCTTTGATGCAAGATCAAGTAGATGGGTTACGAAAAAACGGAATTCCGGCAACTTTTCTTAATAGTAGTGTCAGCCCTCATAAAGTCAGAGCGCGAGAACAAGCAATTCTAGCAGGTAAAATTAAACTACTTTATGTTGCACCAGAACGTTTACTCAGCGAAAGATTTCTACCTTTACTGGATTTAGTACATCATCAAATTGGAATTTCGGCTTTCGCGATCGATGAAGCTCATTGCGTTTCTGAATGGGGACACGATTTTCGTCCAGAGTATCGGCAAATGATATCGCTGCGACAGCGCTACCCGACTGTACCAATTTGGGCGCTTACTGCTACCGCTACAGAAAGAGTACGTGCCGATATTGTTACGCAATTAGGATTAAATCAACCTAGCATTCATATAGCTTCTTTTCACCGTCAAAATCTGTATTACGAAGTTCGTCCCAAAAAAAAGAATTCTTATGTCGAACTTTTAGGACTTATTCAGGATAATGAAGGTTCGGGAATTATCTATTGTTTGACGCGAAAAAAAGTTGAAGAATTAGCTTTTAAACTACAGCATGATAAAATTTCTGCTTTGCCTTATCATGCCGGTTTGAGCGATGCAGAACGCAGCGAAAATCAAACTAAGTTTATTCGAGATGATGCCAGGATAATAGTAGCAACAATCGCTTTCGGCATGGGGATTAACAAGCCTGACGTGCGTTTTGTAGTTCACTATGATATTTCTCGAAATTTAGAAAGTTATTATCAAGAGTCGGGAAGGGCTGGTAGAGATGGGGAACCGTCAAAGTGTATTTTGTTTTTGAGCTTTAGCGATGTCAAAACCATTGAATGGTTGATTGAGCAGAAAAGCGAAGAAAAAGAACAAATGGTTGCCAAACAGCAACTACGTCAGATGATAGATTACGCAGAAGGAACGGACTGTCGTCACTCTATTCAGTTAAGTTATTTTGGTGAAAGATTTCCTGGTAATTGCGGTAACTGCGATAACTGTTGCAATCCCAAACCAGTTGAAGATTGGACAATTGAAGCAATGAAATTTTTGTCTTGCGTGGCACGTTGCAAGCAAAGATTCGGCATGAAACACATTATAGATATCTTGCAAGGAAGAAAAACTCAGAAAATTCTCGGCAAAGGACACGATAAACTTTCTACTTACGGTATTGGTAAAGATCGAACCCTTGATGAATGGCGAATGCTAGCGCGTTCTTTGTTACATCAAGGTTTACTCGAACAAACCACCGATGGTTATGCAGTTTTAAAACTCAATTCCTTTAGTTTGGAGGTAATGAAGAAACAGCGCTCGGTTTCGGTTGTTGTTCCTCCAAAAGAAAAAGCTCTTGGTAAAGAGCGAAGCGAGAAAGCAGAACAAGCAGATGTACTATTTCAAAAATTGCGTCAGCTTCGCAAACAGCTTGCCGATGCTCAATCCGTTCCACCTTATGTTATTTTCGGTGATTCAACTTTAAGACTGATGACGCAGATGAAACCGAAAAATAAAGAGGAATTTAGCAAACTAGCAGGAGTTGGTAGCCATAAACTTACTCAATATGGCGATAAATTTATCAAAGTAATTAAAGCTTATTTACAAGAAGATAGTTCGCTGATATCGAAATCAACTTCTTCAAGCAAAGATATTTCATACACAGAATTACAAACTTTTGAGTTGCACAAAGAAGGATTGAGTATTAATGAAATTGCTCAACAGCGCAACCTTCGTTCTACTACAATTACCCGTCATCTTTCCGATTTGATTGAGAAAGATAAACCAGTAGATTTAAATTTATTAGTGACAGTAGAGAAGCAGAAAAAAATTATTCAAGTGCTGGATGCATTGGGGGATGGAGCTTTAACGCCGATTAAAGAATATTTGGGTGATAGCTATAGCTTTGATGAAATCCGTTTGGTAAGGGGAAAGTGGAGGAAAAAATCTAATAAATAGTTGTTAGTTGTTAGTTGGTAGTTGGTAGTTGGTAGTTGGTAGTTACAGCACTTTGCAAATGAATGAGGTACAGTTATTAAGTATAAAATTATTGTGGGATGGACATCCCTATCCGTCCGAATGTACCTTATAAAGATGAAATACGCTGTATTATTTTTATCTAGTATTTAAACTATATACAACCCGATACATTTAATGTTAACTAAAAGATCGGGTTGAACTTTTCTATTGCACTTTATCGGGACGTAACGGCACTTTTACCTGTAATCCTTCAAGCTGCAAATCAGTTTCAGGAGGTAGCTTTTCTATATTTTTCATCATATACTCTCCGTCACGTTCAACCATCTCGAAACTAATTTTGTCTCCATTAGCCAATTCTTTTAGTTGAGTTGAATCGCTTACCTGAAGCGTCATACGCATCGATTTCATTCCCTTGACTGGTTCATGATCTACTACGAGCGCTTGTTCTTCTGGTGCTTCACCATCAATTGTGGAAGTAACTATTTGTCCTCGCACTTTATAAGCTCCTTCGGAAGACTTCACTTCCGTTGAAGTTGTTTGTTGTTCTGTAGCTTGAGGTTCCGAATCTGCTTCACAAGCTGCAAGCGTAAAGGAAAAAATTAAAGAAGTACAAGCGATAAGTGCAGTAGAAGAATTGATTAGCTGGCGTTTTAAATTAAACATGATTTAGGTAATTGAGCATTCCATATTTCGAGCTATCAAATATCTTTTAATACTGTCGTATCAATAATGGTCTATCTTCGGTAGCATTTTATTTTCTCCACAGGATAGTTTTAGCTTCAATATCGTCGTTTGACAGCTTTCCGAACTTGAGCGAGCGCTTCATACAATTACGTCCTGGCAAAAAAATTTAAGCGCTATTTCCCGAGTAATAATACTCATTTGTCATCAATTCATGACAATTAGGTTATTGCAAAGCTCTTGCTATGGCTGCTTGAGACCCAATTATGAAGATATCATGACATTAAGATCCCCGAATAGCTTATAAATTCGTAATTGAGTTAAAAAAGTCTTCTTTACCCCCTTGATCCCAACCAAGGAATTGAAGTTAATATAAATGACAAGTGATTCTTCTGTTGTTATAAACACTTATAGATAACATTAGAAAAACTTGTAGGTAGCTGTGAAAGTTACAAGAATAAACATATACATAAAGTCAAGGCTAACAATTTTAGTTTTCTAACGAACAAGAATGTTTAACCTTGAACCCTGCATTCTAGATGGCAATATGTCGATGGGAATTGAACCAATTGAAAATCGAATATTTGGCATCAAGCTAACAATTTGATAAATAAAGATTTGGGGTAGATGTAATTAGACCGACCTCTCCTTAAACAAAAGAAATTTCAAAGAGCAAAATTTAGGAGGTCTTTACTCATGGCGAAAGAACGCCCACCGTTAGAAGAAATGACATTACGGCAATTGCGTAAAGTTGCCAGCGAATACGGCATATCTCGCTATAGCCGGATGCGTAAATCTCAGTTACTAGCAGCAGTTCAGGAAGCACAGGGTAATAAAGTTTCAAGACAGGAATCTCGTTCATCATTGGAGGCACAGGAAACAGTGGAAGCAGCAAAATTTGAGTTAGGGCAAGAAGATAAGACTGGTGGAAATCTCGCTTCGGTAGATGAGGGGCTTGCGGATTTACCATCTGGTTATGGTGAGAGTCGTGTTGTTTTAATGCCTCGCGATCCGCAATGGGCTTATGCTTATTGGGATGTTTCCAACGAGCATAAAGAAGAATTACGCAGACAGGGCGGGCAGCAACTGGCGCTAAGAATTTACGATGTGACTGACATCAACTTAGATAACCAAAGTGCCCACAATCTTCAAGAGTATCCTTGTGATGAAATGGCACGGGAATGGTATTTACCAATTCCGGTTAGCGATCGCGATTATGTAATCGACATCGGCTATCGTTGTGCTGATGGGCGTTGGCTGACATTGGCTCGCAGTGCAAGAGTACACGTTCCTCCCGTGTATCCTTCTGACTGGATTGAAGATGTCTTTATCACCGTTGATTTTGAAGAAGATTTACGCGGTGCAACTAAGTACGAATTAGTACCACCTGCGAAGAAAATTCCAGAAACTGCACAAGCTGTTAATGGAAATGGTAATCCGATCTACGATCAAATCTTCGGTATGGCTGAATCCGCAGAAGCAATGCGTGTAGCGGGTTCTATTTTCGGTTCCCAGCATCACGTTCCCGGTTCGATGGCTCCAGAACAAGCTATCAGTTCCTACATTTTCCCATCTGGTGTAGGTATGTGGGCGCTTCCTACAGCATCGGGTGTAAATATGTCTGGTGTAGGTATGGGTGCATCTCAACCTCCACAACGTCCCCGCAAATTCTGGTTAATTGCTGACGCTGAGTTGATTGTTTATGGTGCAACCGAACCTGATGCTACCGTAACCATCGGCGATCGCGAAATCAAACTAAATCCCGACGGTACATTCCGCTTCCAAATGTCCTTCCAAGATGGTTTGATTGATTATCCAATTAAAGCAGTTGCGGTAGACGGCGAGCAAACTCGTTCAATTCAGATGAAGTTCACTCGTGAAACTCCATCACGCAACACCAATACCAAGGATGAAGCGGTTTTAGAATGGTTTGCTTAATTTGAGATTCCGAGCAATAGATTAGATTAACTCTAATTAATATCAAATATCTCCCCGCAAAATTATTTATGCGGGGAGTTTTTTATGTTAAATAAAATGCAGCGATTAAGAACAATTAATAGTTATCTTAGATAAATTGCTTGATGGTGGTTGATTGGATCGAAAACTCTTCCTGAGAGATATTGCTTTACTTGGTAAGGGGATAAGAGAAGCAATTTAGGTATCTGTTACCCTGACGGCTCAGTAAGCTAAACGCCACTAAGGGTACAAAGGTACAAACAGTATTTTTTATTTATTATTCGTAAAATTATGTTCAACAAGAATCTTCTGGGCTTAATATTAATAGCTGCCGGTGTATTCTTTTTTCGTTCTAATAACCAAAGCAACGATAATTCGCCAGACTTAGCCCAGAAACCATCAATAATTACACAAGAAGAAATTTCAGAAGAAAAAATATCAAAAAAGAAGACTCCAGAAAAAATAGTCAAAGAATCTTCAGCTAATTGTCCGGGGAAAGATGGATTTAGTATTGAATTTTTCAAAACTAATAATTTAGGTGAAAAATTCGATAGAGGCATTAATCATGTAATTATTTTTAATCCTAAATCGAGGGAGCTAGATTTTAAGGTAAATGTAGGTTTAGCTCATAAAATTTACGCTAAAGAGAACGGTAAATTACGTAAAGAATACGTTCCTAAATTATTTGGTGAAATAATCAGCGATGAAAATTCTTTGCTTAATGGTAAAAAACCAATAGCCGCAATTAATGCGGATTATATTGATGTAGACAACAAACCGCAGGGTTTAAATATTTCACGAGGAATTAGCTATTCGGGAGATTTTAGAAACAGACGTTCTTCTTTTGGGGTGTCTGGAGGTAAACCTTCTCAACGTCAAGCGACTATTGCCAAAGGTAGAAGAAATCGCGATATTTTGAATTACAACATAGTCGGAGGTAACGGTAGATTTTATCGTAAAGGAAAGTTTATAGATATTTGTGAAGCTTTGGGAGAACTTGCTTGTAAAAGAGCAATAAATCGTTCGATGGCTGCGACTACAAGCAAAGGTTATGTAATTTTATTAGTTAATGATAATAGAGCAGATTCCGATATTGAGATTTCTGACGTTAACCGAGAGCTTTTACCGGATAAATTTGATGATGTTTTAGAAGGAATTGCTCGGAATAATTGTTTGGGAACAATTCAAGAAGGAATATTGTTTGATGGAGGTGAATCTCCAGGATTATTTTATGATGGTAAAACTTATGTGGAAAACTTTGGTGCAATTGGTTCGGTATTTTTGATTTATAAAAAGTAGGGCATAGGGCATTGGGCATTGGGGATTGGGGATAGGAGAATGGGTAGACAAGGAGATAAAAAATAATTCAAAATCCAAAATCCAAAATCCAAAATCTAAAATAAAAAACTCCTAACTCTTAACTCCTAACTCCTAACTCAT
>JBCCLY010000262.1:0-6064 GCA_039026655.1 Cyanobacteria bacterium P01_C01_bin.38
AGGGGGAAGCAACTTTTGTTTTACTTGTTGCTTCTGAAAAATCTATATCGCTACAGCTACGTTTTAAAGCTTCATCTAAAGAGTATGAGGGTTGCCAATCTAATATGTTTTGAGCTTTCTCGTTGCTGTAATGAAACGGTTTGAAGCGGGCTTCTAATTTTGCAGGCACTAAAATACCAGGCAATTTCATTTTTCCGGAAAGAAGCTTTTGATTTGATAACCAAGTGCTACGCGCCAAAAGATGCATCATCCCCCAATTTACGCCTATTGTGGAAGGTTGACGCGGTAGCAGTTTAAGAATTTTATCAATATAAACTTTTTGGGTAGGTAAATCGTGATCGACAATATTCAAAGTCTTACCTATAGCTTGTTTCCTGGCACAAGCGTTAACTATTGCTTGGGCACAGTTTTCTACATAAGTGAGCGGTAGTTGGGCTTTTCCACCAATGCGAATCCACAATCGATTTTTTAAATTAACACCCAAATGGGCATTCCATAAATTGTTTCTTCCGTAAACTATCCCCGGACGTAGAATAGTAACTTCTCCTCCATTCTGTTCAAAATCTCGAAACAGGCTTTCTTGAATTAATTTAGTTTGGGCGTAAACGTCTCTATGCTGGGGCTGACTTTCAATCGGTGAATCTTCGTTAATGATGGAATCACTAGGTGTATTAAGGTAATCGTATACGCTGAAAGTACTTATTGCTACTAGCCTTTTGGCATTTACTGCTACCATTGATTCGAGTAAATTTTTGGTAGCGGTAACGGTATTTGCATACTGCGTGTCGTAGTTACCCTGTTTGGCTGCGGCTAAATGCACCACGGCATCTATACCTTTTAAAGCCTCTTCAAGTCCAACCGTTGTGGTTAAATCTATGCGTATTAGTTCTAAATTGTCAGAATTGCGCCAAGCTAAACGTTTTTCGTTACTAGTATGTCTGATTGCGGCACGTACTTCAAACCCGCATCGTAATGCTTCGGCAACTACATATTTGCCTAAGAAACCGGATGCCCCTGTAATCAGTAATTTCATCTAAAATTCCTCTCGTGGGAAACCCTGTACCTTTAGGTCAGGGATGAACACGGACGGCGAATTTATTCGCCGTACACTAAAAAGAATATGAATAACCATCAGATGAGTGAATCTTGGAACAATATTTGTGGGATATACCCTGTACCGTCGATTCTAATGTTTTTATATTGAAACTACCACTCGAACGGACTGCAACTCTTCCGAAATAAGTTCCAATCTTCTTTCCGGATGTCACGACTGCACGCACTATGTCTCCTGTCCGGAAACCTTTTACATAAGGATCTTTGCTTTTTGCTTTTCCGCGAGGAAAGCCGTATCGGTCAACCAAAGTGAACTGCCTGTTTCCATGCCCAGTGGATTTAATTTTCAACGGTTGAGTCGCATAGAAAGTCAAATTCTCTACATCCCCTACACAAGCCGCATCGATATGATGATCCTTGGGGAGTTCTAATCGACAACGGTTAAACTTTGTTTGACCTCCGGTAAATCCCTTGATTGGCAGGAGATTCGATAATGTTTTTACTATTTTGTTATTCGTTACATTGACAGCCGCCGCATCTTTCAAAGGTTGCTTTGCTGCTTTCTTGATTTTTTCTAAAACTTTGGGCTTTTTCTTCAAAAACTCCTCTACAGGCTTGTTGTCTTTTTTCTGATTACAGCACTCGCAAGCTAGCGTCAAATTACTAACTCGATTACTGCCTCCTTTGGACTTGGGGTGAATGTGTTCTACCTGGAGTGGAACATCTTTCTTACCGCAATAAGCGCATTCTCTTCCCCATTTTTCGAGCAAATACTCTCTGAGTTCATAGCCCGCAAGCTCGCCTTGCTGATATTCCACACCGGATATTTCAGCATTTTGCATCAATTGAGTATCAAACTTTACTCGTTCGATCCAAATCTCGGTTATTGGGCAAAATTTTATCAATCTTTTCACCCAGGTTTCGGTTGCTTGAACTCGATGCATCAAGGATGGAGCCAGCCACCCTTCGGTTCTTTTTCTGTTGTGAAAGCGAGCCGCTCTATATCGAGTTTTTCTGCATCTGCGACTTCTGCGAGATTGTGAGCGAGACTCTAAAGAATCTTTAATCTGCTGACCTCGGTGTTCTATTTGAGCAACCCATAAAACTAAATCGCCAGAAAGGATTGCAATACCTGTGTGTTTACTGCCAGGATCTATCTTGAGCGTCAGGGGATAAATCGTTGGATTTTCTACGGAATGCTTGAGAATCAAAGTGAACGGAAATCTACGCCACACAGCCGCCTTGCCTTTTTCTAATAATTTACGAGCTTGGCGAGGTGTGATTGGATTGAGTGGTTGTTTGTGTGTGTCTAACAAAAATACTTTGTTTGGTCGATTCGGTTGCATGATTAATGCGGACTAAAAAGTTATGTTTGCTTCACCAATGTTCAGGAGTCGATCATTCAAAAGACACCGCAGGCTACCCAACCCGCTTTTAATCAATTGATCGCAGAGCAAGCAACTAGCAGACTACTCGGTAGTCTATTGCAGGGTGCGTTTTTACCGTTTTCCCGAACGTAGTCCCTAGAGACTAAGGCTGGTCAACACACCGCTTGCAAGCTGGATATCAAATCAGAACAGGGATTTCCGGACTTAGCCGGAAGCCCCTAATTTCTAATTAGGGGTTGCTGACGTTTTACCTGCCTCTTCTTTCACCAATTTAACTTTACGACTTAATTTGATGGATGGCTTTTCGACTAATTGATGTATAATCGCAGCAAAACACAGACTTGCAAAGATTGCTACAACTATACAGGTTAATTCTGTAACTTAATTAGCTTTTAGGAATTTGAATCCTAAGAATAAAACGGTACCAACAATAATATTGTGAGTCAGGTGAAGACTCTTAGAGGATGTTTTGAAAGCTATAGATGATACTCTAAACTTTTGAGATCCCCCTAAATCCCCCTTAAATAAGGGGGACTTTTACCCCCCTTTTTAAGGGGGGAAGGGGGGATCATCCCAGTTTGGGGATAAAAACTATACTTTTCAAACATCCTCTCAGATATACTACCTAAAAATTGTATAGGCTTAATTCAAGAAATGCTGCATTAGATTGGCTCTACTAACTTCTAGTAAAAAAATAGAGAATACACTCGTTTAAAATTTAAGCACTTCTATAAACTATTAGCTACTATTTCACTTTTTTGCTTCACTAAATGCCTAAACATCCTAATTTAACTACTTTTTAAGTTAATAATTACAGCTAAAACTGCACTTAGAGGCAATAATCTTTACAATAACTTTAAAACATCTTTTTTTTCTACATCAAAAATTTATATTTAAGATAGGAAGAACGATTTTACTTTCAAAAAACAATATGTTATTGTTTCATATGTTTAAAGATTGTGTAAATATAGTTCAAGAAGAGTTTTTAATAATGGCTTAAATAAATCCAAAGTGGAATTGTTGACAATTGTTACCAATTTGTCGCTATATGCAACTCTAATCTTTTGATGCCAATATGTCGATATATTAACTCTAACAATCTTGGATTAGTGGTTTTAAGCTATAAAATATCAGAGTATTGTTTACTTGAGATTTTTTCCCATTCATCCGTATTTCTCGCTGGATGGCTGTAAGGAGAAAACAAAACTTGATTAGCAATATTGCCTAAATGGCAACAATAAGAACGCGACATTGACTATCTTGGTTAAATAAATCAGCTTCATTCATTAGATTTGCACGGGTATTTTGTATATTTATGACATCATTAAGAAAGCGTGCTTACCGGGGTGCAATCTGGACGATTGCAGGTTATGGAATGAGTCAAGTAATGCGCTTCGGCAGTAACTTGATTCTGACTCGCTTATTAGTTCCAGAGTATTACGGTCTAATGACTGTAGTGAATACGTTAAGAATGGGGATAGAGCTGTTTTCGGATATTGGTATCCCTCAAAGTATTGTTAACAATGAAGCAGGTGATGAACCATCGTTTCGGAATACAGCTTGGACGATACAGGTAATTCGTGGTTTTTTCATATGGTTTGTTTTCCTAATAATTACCGTTCCAGCTGCGAATATTTATGACGATCGCCGTTTGCTATGGTTAATTCCGATAATGGGATTTTCTTCGGTAATTGATGGCTTTAGTTCGACTACTATTTATACTTTCCAACGCCGTTTAGACTTAGGTAAATTAACTCAGTTCGATTTCATAATACTGGTATTAACAATCGCGACTATGATTACTTGGGCTTGGTTTAGCCCTAGTGTGTGGGCTTTAGGGATGGGAGTAATTGCAGGAGCAACTTATAGAACTATAGGTAGTCATTGGTTGATACCAGGATATAAAAATCGTTTTGCTTGGAATCAGGATGCAGTTAGAGAAATTGTTTCTTTTGGTAAATTGATGTTTGTCGCTACGGCACTAATGTTTATGGGAGAACAAGCAGATAGACTAATTCTCGGTAAGCTATTTACTTTTGAAATGTTGGGTGTTTATTCGATAGCTTATACTTTGGCGGGCATACCGCGAGAGACGATCAAAAAATTGAGCCATAGAGTTATTTTTCCCGCTATTTCCAACCAAGCCGATATCCCCCGCTCTAGTTTGCGAGCCAAGATTCTTCGTCAACGTCGATTAGTGCTTTTTGGATTTGCAGTTTCTATTGCTGCTCTAGTAACTATCGGAGACTTAGTGATTGCTACTCTCTACGATCAAAGGTACTCCTCAGCAACTTGGATGATGCCAATTTTGTGCTGTGGCATTTGGTTTTCCCTGTTATTTTATACAATCAGTCCCGCTCTCTTAGCAATAAAAAAACCGCTGTACTCTGCTCAAAGCAATCTAGCTCGGTTTATAGTTATCGGTATTGGATTACCTTTAGCCTTCTATAGATTTGGAACCATCGGAGCAATTATTGCGATTGCAATTGGGGATTTACCTTTATATGTCGTCAACCTTTGGGGACTTAGAAAAGAGAAATTATCCTGTATTGCTCAAGATATTCAAGGCACAGTATTTTTTGTGGGCATACTGTCTCTATTTCTATTCATCCGTTATTCTCTTGGTTTCGGGCTTCCTATTCAAGCCATACTTTAGGGAATAGGGAGTAGGGAGTAGGGAGTAGGGAGTAGGGAATAGGGAACAGGGAACAGGGAATAGGGAGTAGGGAGTAGGGAATAAAGAATAGTATTTACTATTAATCTCAGTATGAAAGAGCTTGTAAACTTTTTATAGTAAATCTTTCAAGCTTTTGAAATACGCTTTTGGTAAGCCCTATATAGTGAAGCACCAACAATTTTGTTTTGAAGAGTTTAATCTCGATTGAATTTATTGTATAAATCAACCTTTAAGTTATGTATTTACAACATTTTGCAAGTAGTAATGGTACATTACATTCTTGTTGTTCCCCGTTCCCTGTTCCCTATTCCCTACTCCCTAATCCCTACTCCCTACTCCCTACTCCCTATAATTCTACAATATTTTAGATTACCTCTCTAGGTAGATTGCAAGCAGTAAATACTGTATATTAGTTTAAACTTTAACCAAATCAAAATAGAAATTCAATAGATTTACCGATTTAATTGGCAAAGAAATTAAGGAGAAAAACAATGAGTTTAGTAGATACAAACGTTAAATCTTTTAATCAAACTGCCCCTGAAATCAGATACGAGCTTTTTAGGGAAAGATGGATAGCATATCACCGCGATATTGTAAAAAAAATAGCAGCCGAGCCTAATGTAAAAACAATTTGTGAAATTGGTGGTGGAGCAAATCCCTTTCTAGATTTGGATTTTGTACGAAGCAACGGTTTAGAATACACTATTCTTGATATATCAGCAGACGAACTTGCCAAAGCTCCCGATAGCTACAATAAGATACAGGCAAATATTGCAGATGCAGATCTGAAATTACCCGGAAAATACGATTTAGTTTTTAGTCATTTTCTAGCAGAACACGTTGAAAATGGATTTATTTTTCACAAAAACGTTTTTAATCTGCTGCAAGAGAATGGACGAGCTTTTCACGTATTTCCTACTCTTTACGCACCTCCTTTTGCAATCAA
>JBCCLY010000263.1:0-6062 GCA_039026655.1 Cyanobacteria bacterium P01_C01_bin.38
AGTTAGGAGTTAGGAGTTAGGAGTTAGGAGTTAGGAGTTAGGAGTTAGGAGTTAAGAGTTAGGAGTTAGGAGTTAGGAGTTAGGAGTTAGGAGTTAGGAGTTAGGAGTTAGGAGTTACCAATTACCAACTACCAACTACCAACTACCAACTACCAACTACCTATTCAAGATTTTTCAGTTTGATTTATTTATGACATCGGTGATGGCTGTAAATTCACTGACAAATCTTCCTCAAGAAAGCTATACAAATACCTTTGGGAAGATGCCTTTTGATAGATATTTTTAGTATTAATGAATAATTAACCAGCCACATCCCGCCACAAGGAGAATTTTGATGAGTTTAAAGCAGGTTTGGAGGTTATTAAAAGAAACTTTTAAAGAATGGAATGATGATAATGCTTCTCGATTAGCTGCTGCTTTATCGTATTACACGATTTTTTCTTTAGCACCTTTGTTGATTATTGCTATCGCGATCGCCGGTGCTGTGTTTGGTGATGATGCTGCTAGTGGCGAGATTGTCCGCCAGATTGAAGGTTTGGTGGGTAAAGCTGGTGCGGAAGTGATTCAAACGGCGCTGCAAAATGCTCAAAAGCCAGATACCCGCAATTTCGCTTCAATTATTAGTATTGGGGTTTTGTTATTTGGTGCGAGTAATGTTTTTGCTCAAATTCAAGATGCACTCAACACGATTTGGGAAGTTGAGCCAAAGCCAGGAAGAGGTATTTGGCAAACGCTTCGCAAACGTTTTTTATCTTTTGCAATGGTTGGTGGTGTAGGTTTTTTATTATTGGTGTCGCTGATTCTCAATGCTGTTTTAGCTGGAATGGTTAACTACTTTGGCGGTTTAATTCAGGGTTTTGATTTTGTGTGGCAATTTGCTAACTTTGCGATTTCTTTTGGAGTCATCACTTTACTGTTCGCTTTAATTTATAAAGTGATGCCAGATGCCAAAATCGCTTGGAGTGATGTCTGGATTGGTTCGGCTATGACTTCATTATTATTCGTAATTGGTAAATCTCTCTTAGGTTTATATTTAGGTAATGGTAGTTTCGGTTCGGCTTACGGTGCAGCAGGTTCGTTGATAGTTCTTTTGGCTTGGATTAACTACGCTGCTCAAATTATTTTCTTTGGAGCCGAGTTTACCCAAGTTTATGCGACTAAATATGGTTCTCACATCGTTCCAGATGAAAATGCAAGGAGAGTACCACAATCAGATAATCCGACACAAGGAATGAAGCGCAGAAATTCTCCTCGAAGAAGTTAATAGTTGTAGGGTGTGTTATCGCGGAGCGTAACGCACCATATAATTTTCACCATTAAAATAATCGTAGTAGAAACCCGGTTTTTTTGAAAAACCGGGTTTCTTTGTATGTCAAATATTTTTTTATTCTCATATTTCTCAGATAACTCTTACCAAAACCTCACTTACCCATCATTAGCGATTCAGAGTCATCCACCATACTTGATATCAGCAACCAAGAGTGCATAAATCATTTGCACTCATCCCTAACTAATTAATGTTCGAGCAAATCAATCAAAATCAACTTTGGAGAAATTAAATCATGGAATTCATCAAAAATTGGGCTTTATTCGCATTCATCTACGTAGCAATTTTATTTTCTGTTGATGGAGCTACAGCTAACGAATTTTTTGAATATGTATTTGTTTACGACTAAGTTTTCAAAATCTTCTAATAAATCAATCAAAATCAACTTTGGAGAAATTAAATCATGGAATTCATCAAAAATTGGGCTTTGTTCGCATTCATCTACGTAGCAATTTTCTTTTCGATTGACAAAGGTACAGCTAACAATTTTCTTGAATACGTTTTTGTTTATGACTAAATTTGATGGAGACGTGGAATTTAATTTCGCGTCTTTGATATTAAATTGTAAAAAAATCGATAAGGTAGGTTGGGTTAGACGCACCATATAATTTGATAATTAACCAGTAAATTAAATTGCGTCGTAACCCAACATCAGTGTTTCAATTTTAAACTCAATTACCAAAATACATTTATGAATAAAGCGCGTTGTTCTTAATGGTTTTTAATTACGAACCAAATATTTATTTATCTTTAACATACCAATATTAATAGGACTTACGCAAAGCCCCCCTTTTAAAGGGGGGTTGGGGGGATCTAAACGGCTGAAATAGTTAATTTATCGTTGCGGTTGCGTAAGTCCTAATTAAATTCAGTAGCTGGAGGCAGAGCCTCCAAAATCTATTTCCCAGGTTCAACCTGGGAACCAGATCGAACACACCAATATAAAATCCCAATTATTTTTTCTAAAGGATAGGTAGGAATTAAATTTAAATTTATTTCAACCTTATTATCTTTCAAACGAATAAATTGCCATTCTCTACCATTTGTTACCGTTCCGTATACATAGCTATCAAAATTATTATTATATATTTGTGCCGCTACAAGTTCTGCTATACATTGCCCTAAACCTGACTTTATATTGCTTTCTTTAACTTCTACTACAAATAATACCGGCTTTTCTATATATAAACTTTGTTGGGTTTGGGAAAATATAAAATCACAAATTCCACTTAAATTTTTATCAACATCAATATCAAATCTCTGCCCTGAAAAAAAAGTTACACTGTTATTGAATTTGTTTTTGACTTCAAGAAGTATTGGAGCAATTATAAATTCTGATTCTGCTTTCTCCGTACCTAAAGACAAAGCAAAGTTATAAGAATTATTCAAATATTCTTCGATATATTTACTCGGTTGAAGTACTGTTATATCAGAATTATGAGAAATGAATTCAACTTGTTGCAATTTTAAATCAAATTCTCTAATAACTCTTTCTATTGTAAATTTTGAATAACTCATAATATACAAATTCGTTTCAATCCCTATTAGGGATTAATGGAAGCCGTAGGTTGGGTTAGACGCACCATATAATTTAATAATTAACAAGTAAATTCAATTGCGTCGTAACCCAACATCAGTGCTTAAATTTCAAACGAAATTCCTAAAATACATTCAATACATTAAATAGGTTGGCAGAAATAAACAAAACTATGTTACAGAATGTAAATTAGCATAAAAGCCTTATTCCTACTCCCTACTCCCTACTCCCTACTCCCTTATCATAGTTACAATTTTTAACGCCAACCTACTTACTTTAATTCAAATACGGACGAGCTAGCATAAAACTTGAAATTGATTTAGAATCTACCGGCTCTCCTTCTAAAATCGCTTTTTCTAATTCTGCGGGAGTGAAATATAAAACTTCTATCTCTTCATCTTCGTCTAAGTCTAACGGCGTTTCTAATTTTTCTAAATCCTCGGCAAGATATGCGTAAATAATCTCGTCTGAATAACCTGGTGCTAAGTAAAATTTTCCTAGATTCTGCCATTTACCAGCACGATAACCTGTTTCTTCCTGGATTTCTCGTTGAATTGTTTCAAAAGGACTTTCGTTTTCTTCTATTGTACCGGCAGGAAATTCTAATAATCTTCCACCAACTGCAAAACGATATTGACGCAGAAGAATTAATTTACCTTCTGATGTTACGGGTACTGCTAAAGCACCACCGGGATGACGAATGCATTCCCAGTCTCCTTCTGACTTATTAGGTAAACGAAAACGATTTACTTCAAAGTTAAATTTTCGCCCTTCGTAAAATAAACGCTGCTTTAATAGCTGCGGTAATTCTCTATCTAATGCCATAGTAATTTTTTAATTGTGTTTAACAACTAATCATTTACAAGAAAAACTTGATTATTTATCAATTTTGTGGTAATGTTTGACCGTCAAGGTAATGGTTAAGAAAATTTGTTTTCGGTTCGTAGTTGGGACTTTAGTCCTTTAGAGCGATAAATCGCTTACTACTAACGAAGATTGTCTGTCAATAAATATACACCACGACAGTCTACTTCTTTAACTAGTTCTTTAATTGCACGTTTGCTGACTGGCTCTACTCTATCTGGAGCTATTTCGGCTAAAGGTACCAGTACAAAAGCCCGTTGCGTCATTCGCGGATGGGGAATTTCTAAACTTGGGGTATTTAATATTAAGTCATCGTATAATAACAAATCTAAATCTAAAGTCCGCGCTCCCCAACGTTCTTTTCGTTCGCGTCCAAATTGATTTTCTATTTCTAATAAAATTTCTAGCAGCTTAAAAGGTTCGAGATCGACTTTGAGGTTAACGCATCCGTTTATATAATCTGGTTGTGGTGGCCCAACGGCTTTAGTTACATACCAATTAGATTTGATTCTATATGTAATACCCGGTACTTTATGTAGAGTTTTTACAGCCGCTTCTAAAATTGTCCGTGAATCCCCTATATTACTACCAAGGGCAATAACGCTATCATGCAATTTAATATATCTCCTAAATACAGATAATTGCAAAATATTATGATAAATTAGTTGATATTACTGACGAAAATGTGTCACGAGATACAAAACTTCATAAGGAAATCTAAAGAAAAGCTTGTAAAATAGTGAATCTATTTAAAAATTTATAGGATATTATACTAACACGAGTATGGGGCAACAATCTAAAACGCTTTTCGTGGTGGTTAGGCTGCAATTAGTCGAAGGGAGGAACTAACGTGGCGAAGTTTACCTCTTGGTTCAGGCAAAAAGCGAATAGCTTGAGTAACGGACTTAAGAATAAGCCGAGTTTAAAATCAGATCTAATTGATAAGAATTCGGAACAAATTACCCAAGAAACGCTCCCAAACGAGTTGGTGGGAGCGAGAAAAGATGGCGAAGATTCGCATAATGCACAGTTAATTACTAAAAAGTTGTCGCCTCCTCCTCATTGGGTTGAAATACAGCGCGATGCGGAACCTGTTGAAGAATCACCACCACTAAAAACTTTAGGTGGAAAAGCAAAGTTGTTTGTAGGTAAAACCAAGCATTTTTTGGGTGAAGCGAAAAAAGTTTCCAACAAAGTGCTTGATAAACTTCCCGGTAAGGGAAAACCGCTTTATCGTCGCTACTGGTTTTTGACTACTTTGGGTGTCAGCGGCGGCATAATGGCTGTTAGTTATGGTGTATGGTCGATAGATAAAACTTTACCTTCCAAAGACCAGTTAAGTGCTGCTTCCAGAGAAAAAACTTTGACAATTAAAGCTGGTAATGGCTCAATTTTGTATCAGCAAGGGGAAGCAACGAGGGAAAAGCTCAAAATAAAACAGATTCCCGAAAAATTGCAGCAAGCTTTTATTGCTTCGGAAGATAGTAGATTTAGGGAACATGGCGGTATTGATGCCAAAGGAATTTTGCGGGCTGCTACTAGTAATTTGCGATCGCAAGATGTGGTGCAGGGTGGAAGTACGATTACGCAACAGTTAGCGCGGATTCTGTTTCTGAATCGCAATAAAACGGTAAATCGTAAACTGCAAGAAGTTCGTTTAGCTCAGAAATTAGAGGAAGAGTTAACCAAAGATGAGATTTTAGAGCGGTATTTAAATCTACTATATTTGGGTTCCGGCGCTTACGGTGTTGCGGATGCGGCTTGGGTTTATTTTTCTAAGCCAGTAGCTGACTTAAGTTTGAGTGAGATGGCGACAATCGCCGGTTTGGCTCCCGCTCCCAATATATTCTCACCTGTGGAAAATCCAGAAGCTGCCAAACGTCGGCGCAATTTAGTATTACAACGGATGCTAGAAGATGGATTTATTACAGCAGCCGAGAAGCAAAAAGCAGTATCCGAACCTTTAACTGTTAAAGCTAGTTTGCCCAAAAGATATAAAATACAGGCCCCATATTTTATTTCTTACATTCAAAAAGAACTGCCCAAATATGTAGAGAAAGACGTATTAGATGCTGGAGGATTAGTAGTAGAGACTACTTTAAATCCAACTTGGCAGAAAAAAGCAGAAGAAGCAGTAGATAAAACCTTACGAAACCAAGGGCGCTGGCAGAGATTTAAGCAAGCTGCAATGGTTTCCATAGATCCTCGCAACGGCGAAATTAAAGCAATGGTTGGCGGAAAAGACTTTGGTAAAAACAAGTTTAATCGCGTTACCCAAGCCCAAAGACAGCCCGGATCTACATTCAAAGGATTTGTTTATGCAGCAGCAGTAGC
>JBCCLY010000264.1:0-6057 GCA_039026655.1 Cyanobacteria bacterium P01_C01_bin.38
ACGAGTATTCTTCGGGCATCGAGTTGATGCCATATTGAAAAAAGCCCATTGTCCAGTAGCCGTGATTACCGCACCTTGAATTGTTCGTAGTTGAGCGTTAGCGCCTCCGGATTCCGGAATCTGAGGCGCTAAAGCGCAACTACGAACCCCGGAAATCCTGCATTTTTAATTTATGCTGGTAATAAAAATGGTAAAAATATTTATCTGGGAACATCTAAATTAATATCGTCTTTTCCCAATTACCAATTACCAATTATCAATTACCAATTACCAATTAAAAATGCCTTTCCATTCAGGAGAAATCGAAGTTCAAGAGCAAGTTGGCGTGCGTGAAGAAGCGCAACGTTTAACTAGCGGCATTCATAGCGTTATTCAGCCAAAAGCTCAAGAATTCCTTCGCAAGCAACAGTTAGCAGCAGTTAGTACTGTAGATGCGAGCGGTAAAGTATGGGCTTCTTTATTAATAGGGAAACCCGGTTTTGTAACTGTTTTAAATCAGCAAACCGTACAAATTAACCCAACTTCCTTAGCTAACGACTTACTTTACAACAACCTACAAACTAATCCCCAAATCGGAATACTAATAATTGATTTAACAAATCGTCGCCGCTTGCGTCTTAACGGTATAGCTAAAATACAGCAGCAAAATACAATAAATTTAGAAATTCAGGAAGCATTTTTCAACTGTCCTAAATATATCCAAGTACGTCATTTAGAAACCAGCGAAACTGAATCATCAAATCAATCCCAAACTTTAACTAAAAACACTTTAAGCAACTTCGATAAAAGTTGGATTTCTCAAGCCGACACCTTTTTCATCGCTAGCTATCATCCGCAAATTGGCGCTGATGCTTCCCATCGTGGCGGTAATCCGGGATTTGTACGGGTTGAGAACGATAATAAACTAAAATTTCCCGATTATGTCGGGAATAATATGTTTCAGACTTTCGGTAATTTTGTTATTAATCCTAATGCCGGTATTTTATTTGTAGACTTTGAAAACGGTCATACTTTGCAGCTTACAGGCAAAGCTAAAGTAATTTGGGATGCTGATAATATAAGTGAAATTCCTGGAGCAAAGCGGTTAGTAGAATTTGATATCGAGGAAATTGTAGAAACTCGCAACGCGACTAATTGGTGTTGGAAATTTGGCGAATATTCACCGTTTAATCCTTAATTACCCCTTCTTATTGCTAAGGCTATGGTGTACACATATCGTAAGATCCCCCTAAATCCCCCTTAAAAAGGGGGACTTTTACAAATAAATTATCTATTATTTAGTCCACGCAGGTGGACTTTGTTTGTGTAGCAGCGGTTTCCAACCGCCGGGTTTATTATATCGGCAATATTTCAATAACGAATGTAGAGACGTTACAGTGTAACGTCTCTGTGTGTACATACATCATCCTAAGCAGTCTGTAAAACAGAAGCATCCTTTCTTTTACTAACAGAAGTTGTAGTAACTTGAATCCTTCTCTTATCAGAAACAATATCGTAAACAGCTTCCAACGCAGACTCAATCGAACCTTGCAGCCAAGCGGGATATTTAGAACAATGTTCGCCAGCAAATAACAATTGATGTTGTCTTCTAGCAGCTTCCAAATAATTAGCACTATTAGCGGCTTCGTCTTCCCAATGTACCGCGCAACCGCCAGCGCTCCATTCGTAATTACCCCAAGCAATCGAAGCTGCTTCTACAACCATATTTTCCGATTGTAATTCTGGGTGAACTTTACCAACAACATCTTTAACGTAATCATGACGTTGTGATTCCGGCATCATTCCCATTTTGTCAGCATCATCGCCAATGGTGTAGCTAGCTAACATCACGCTACCGCTATCGGGAGTAAATTTAACAGAAGGATAATATGTTTGACGCACACCTTCACCGCTGAAAGAAGCACCACCGCGAATACCTTGCTTTTGCCAAAATGCTTCTTTAGTATGAAATGCAACCTTTGTCGCGGGACAATAATAAGTATCGTGAATCGAATTTAACTTTCTTTCGTCAAATCCTTCTAATTCCATCTTTCGCATTACAGAAAAAGGAATTGTACACAATACATAATCGCAACGGCGGGTGTATTTTTCGCCATTTTCGATAATATCAATTTCTGTAAAATCGGGATTAACTCTAATAGCAACTACCTTTTGATTGCACTTAATGGGAGATTTAATAGATTCTACTAAACGGTCAATAATTTGCTCCATTCCACCTTGAAGCTGTAACAAATCCTTTCCAGTTTCTACTACAATATCTTCAAAAAACATATCTAATGCTTTGCTGCAACGAGCGCGGAAACCGGGATTTTCTTTAATGAAAGCTTGTAGATCGATAGATTCATAATTTTCGCTAAAATAAGCTTCTAAATCCAATCTTTCCAATTCATCCATCAAGTGAGATTCGAGGTCATTTTGTAAACCTTCGCGCAAATCACCAGGGGAAATAGTATCAACAATAGTTTTTAACCAAGCTGCAAATAAACGAGTTTGTTCGCTGTAACGAGTATCTGTAAAAATTCCTTGGTAGCGCTGTTGAAAAATCCTTGGCGCATCCTTCATTTTAAAGATTTTTCCTTCTAAATTAATAAAAGCATTTTGTTCTTCAAATACAGTCATAAACTTACAAAGTTTGTCACTCAAACCCATTTCATTTACATAATGTAATGTATGGTGGTGGCTGCTAGGAATTCTCATTGCTCCCAACTCTGCATAAGGCGCATTATTATCCTTACCAAAGCGATGAGTCCAAACTCTTCCACCTACACGAGAGCTACCTTCAATAATCTCTACCTCATGTCCCAAACGTTCTAACTCATAAGCCGCAACCAATCCTGCAATTCCTGCACCCAAAATGGTAATTTTCTTACCAGGTTGCAAGTTGGTCATTTCACACATATCTAGTAAAGTTGAAGTAAGCATTTTTTAATCCTTGTTCGGTCTGAATTTCGTTCGCGGTGTTTTCCGCTTCTGATATTTCATACCGGACAGGTTTTTTCATTTATGCACTGATGTAGAAAAAATGTTGGAATAGGGGATAGGGAGTAGGGAGTAGGGAATGGGGAATGGGGAATGGGGAATAGGGAATTAGATTCGTAGCAACCTAACACGCATATTGGGTTACTCGTAGTCTATCCCATACAAATTGACAGGTTTGTAGTAGGCGATTTATCGCTCGGATTTAGGACTAAAGTCCCAACTACAAACCTGTCAAAACTAATGAAAAGGACTACTACACATTAGCTTCAGGTATTTTCCCTCCGTTCCCTGTTCCCTACTCCCCGTTCCCTACTCCCTACTCCCTACTCCCTACTCCCTTTTACTTACCTATTCCAAAAACTTCGCTAAAGGAGTACCGCCATTTCTTCCTACGGCAGGTATTTCTAATAAATTATCTTCAGCTTGCTGAACGCCATTTGATGATGCACTGGAATCCACAACTACGGAATTTTCATCGTTGGGATGTCCGTTAGGAATAAATATCTGGGGATGATCGAAAGGTGCTTGTTGATTGCGAACTCTTTCGTCTGTCAGAGCTTTAAGAAATGCAACTAATTTGTCTTTGTCATCTTGAGTTAAATTCAGTTCTCGAAGTCCACCAAAGTTTCCACCGCGCTTGTAAAAATTAACTACTTGCTCTAATGTCGATTGTCCGCCATTGTGGAAATATGGAGCAGTTAATTCTACGTTACGCAATCCTGGTGTTTTAAATGCACCAGTTGCAACTATATCGCTTGGAGAATCAGGAACAAAAGGTGGTTCTTCACCTAATAATCTTTTAAATTTACCTTCTAAAGCAAGGGTTGCTTCTGAAAATGAATTATCAAATTCATCTTTACCAGCAAGCCCCACATCTTCTCCAGACGGCCTCACGCCAATCGCAAAAAATCCGGTATCTAGCGCTGGTTGGGGAGGAAATATATCGCGTTCGATACGTCCTTTACTATTAACGTTACTAACTGAAGCAGCGGTTAACTCTGTACCAGCATGACAACCAATACATCCATTTCGTTGGAATAGTTGGAATCCCTGAATTTGCTCTGTTGTCATAGCGCTTGTATTACCAGCCAGAAATTCATCGAATGGTGTTTGATCCGAAATCAAAGTAGATTCATATTCCTGAATTGCTAACCCGAAAAACAATGCGAAGTTATACTCCATCAAAGAATATTCGTTAGTTTTCAAGGGTCGATTTTTGGGCTTGCGGATAAATCTGCGTCTACCGTTGTTAGGATTAATTCTGATAGCTAAATTAGAATCCCACCACTTACGTCGGAAAGCATCTTTTATCATGCGTTCGTAAGACTTATTTAAACCCGTGGGAGATTTACTCAAAGCACCCAAAACGCTATCATCGCTAGCTACAACCTGTTTATTTAAAGGAGTAACAGCTAGTAATTTTTTACCAAGCTTTCTACCAAATCGTTGAAAACGTCTTCTTCGCTTTGGTTGTTCTATCGGTTGAATCTTGATACTATCTTGTTTATTTTGCTTAGTTAATTCCAAACTTTCTTCAGCAGATACTCCTTCAACAGCAGAACCTTTTTCAATCAGCGCTCCTTCTTCAGTCAGTACTTCAATATTCTCTTCCGATTCATCAAGATTAACTGAAAATGGTGCGATAATTTCATCATTTTCTGCACCAATTTCAAAAGAATTTAACGGTGGTCCCACAGCTTGAGAAGCTAAAGAAGAATTTTTAAGTCTGACTCTAACATCTTTAAGTTGTCTTTTATTGTCAGCCCTTAAAACAAAAGCTCTTTTGTCTCTCCTACCTAAAGCATTTACCCCGTTAAAAATATTTTGCGCTTTTCCATCGTACAAGTTACGGAAATTAAATACTGCATTAATTACAGTGGGAGCATTCCGTCTTGTCACCCTGCGGACATTAACACCATTAACATTAAAGGTTGTATCGTTCAAGGGTGTAGTTACGTCTTCAGCGCTACCGGGTTCGACATCAACGAATTTTTTCCTAAACACACCCTGAGAGCTAGTAACATCATCTACACTTCTGATAACTGTAGAAGATCGGTCATCAACATTTTCTAATTGGTGAAATGGAAAATCTCCCGGTTGCAATTGATAGTTAGGTGCCCCTGCAATATCGAAACTATTATTTTGCGCTGGCTGAATCTGGTTCTTCGATCTGCTATCAGCACCAGCGTTAAAGTGACAGCTAGCACAGGATTGGATGCCATCGCTACCCAACTGCATATCCCAAAACAGAGTTTTGCCTAGCGCGATCGCCGCTGTTTTGTCTTTAATGAAATTATTAATATTATCCGGTCTGGGAACGCTTACCGAACTAAGTGGTCCGAATGGAGCTAACTGTGCCGAAACCGAGTTCCCGGCAAGTATTATTACCATTACTAATGAAGTTATAGCAGTATTTTTTTTACTTCTACGAGATAATTTATTTACCCTCATAATAGTTAATTTACTGATAAGAACGAACGGCGAAATGGTAATTTTTCGTATTTTTTTGAACAGCCTTGATACCATATTAATAAAAAAGAGCGCAGTTAAATTTTAGATTGCTTGAAAAACAATGTACTTGACTCTACTTTATTTTGGGTTATCTTGGGCAACTTTCATATAATTTATTTTCCAGCTACAAAATAATTTACAAAAACATAATTTTAGGTTAAAGGTTAAAGGTTAAAGGTCAAAGGTTAAATGTGTATATTATGTGCTTTAGACCATTTTTTGGTTATTATCAAGGCATTGTTTATTAAGACTTTCTTTATAAGATGATTTATGAATTTGATTTTAAAAATATAATTACTAAAAACAAGTGTAATTTCATATAGCAATACGCACGATGAGTCGTGAGAAAGCTAGGTGCCAGAAACCCGGTTTTTCCAAAAAACCGGGTTTCTAAAATCTCACAAATGATTTAGGAATGCTATAGTATTTATCGAAAACTTTAGGTTTAAAACCCCACCGTCAACTGGCGTGCTAGTAATTGGTTGGGGTAAAATACCACCACTAATTACCTCTCCCTCACTCCCTCACTCTCTCCCTCTTTATGATTAGTAAGGGAATTAAAAAGCG
>JBCCLY010000265.1:0-6055 GCA_039026655.1 Cyanobacteria bacterium P01_C01_bin.38
ACGCTTAACTAATTTACCGCTATCTACTACTACGATAAATTGATTGGCAAGGTAGTCTACAACTTTTTCGCGGGTATGTGCGGCACCACCACCTTTAATTAGATTTTTCGATGGATCTACTTCATCTGCGCCGTCAATGGCTATATCAATATGGTCGATCGCGTCTAAGGTAGTTAGAGGTACGCCGTATTGCTTGGCTAAAACTTCCGATTGAAAAGATGTGGGGATACCAACGATATCTTTTAACTCGCCAGACTTTAGGCGATCGCCCAGAAATTGAATGGTGAAAGCGGTGGTTGAACCCGTTCCCAATCCGACGATAGAACCGGATTTAACTAAGTTTGCAGCGGCTTTACCAACTTCTTGCTTCATCAACTTTACAGGATCTGCTGTTGCCGTCATTCCCGAAACTCCTTGAATAAAACGCCTTGCTATTACTACATATTAGAGGTGAAGGGGCTTTATTTGATAACTTCCATCAGCTATTCTGATATTTGATTTGAGCAAAATTACTTAAATTGAGAAACTACTGAGTTACCCTTGTTGTCAGTTAGAATTGGTAGAATTTTGATTAGAACTTTCAATCATGGGTAAATTTTTCAGTCTGCTTTCATTAACCTTTCTGATACCGGGGTTTTCTGTCGCTGTTTATGCTCAACAACAAAACACCCTTGAGCAGCCATATTTAGTAAATATGGAACGGGAGCAGAAGCAAAATTTGCCACTACCCGATTTTAAAAACGTAGATGTTGAAGAGAAACAGCCTCAAAATTCAGCACAATCATCCAAAGCTATTAAAAGAGTAGTTACGGCTAAATTAATGACTAACTTCTCGGATGGCAATTTTTATGCCGAAAAGTTAATGAGTCGGGCTGAATTAGCCACGATTATGGTTAAAACTTTTGGACTTGATAAGCGAAACCTACCATCAGAAGATGTACAAGTAGCCGATGTTCCTTCTTCTCACTGGGCTTACAAAGATATTCAAACGGTTTTGAAGTCTGGAATCATGAGAGGTTATCGCGGAAATTTATTCTTCCCCAATCAAAGAGTTACTAGAGCTGAAGGTTTGGCAATATTTGCTCAAGCTTACGGTGTATTTCAGTTTTCTGATGAAACCGTAACCGAAATACTTTCCCAATATGCGGATAAACAATCAATTCCGAGTTGGGCAAAGAAAGCAGTTGCTACGGTTGTAACGGAAGGATTTATCGACAGTTGGCAACCTCAACTTTCTCCTCTCAAACCCATGACTCGCGGCGATATGGCTTATGTTTTAAGTCAGTATTTAGAAAGACAGCAGCCCCAACCAGATACACCAGTAGTTCCTGGGGGTTCGGTAAATCCGCAGGGAGTTTTAAAATAATTCCCATAAAATATGACAGGTTTGTAGTTGGCGATTTATCGCTCCGGGGGACGCGCATTCCTAACTACGAACTCAGTAAAACTTATGTTTATGATGGGTTTGTAGTTGGCGATTTATCGCTCCGGGGAACGCGCATTTCCAACTACGAACTCAGTAAAACTTATGTTGTGGAGTACTAATATTAAACTTTTAAACGATGGCATAATTGTTACTTAATGCTAGCCGTAACAAAGTCAGAGATTTTTGGTTAAATTATCAAATGCTAACCATAATTACCAATTAGCAAAGATTACTGCAATAATCCCGAAAAACCTACTCCTAAACTCAAATCAGTAGATTATTCACTCTAAAACTGCTTTAATCGCTTCATTTACCGAAAATATAATTCATAATTCGTAATTATAAAAACCGAATATCCCCCAATCTCCCCATCTCCCCATCTCCCCATCCCCCCATCCCCCCATCTCCCCTTCTGGGGATCTCTCAATCTTGCTGTAACATTCACCCCAATTTCCCATTCCCGTGGGACAATCAATATACAAATAATTGTAGAGAGGAAAACTCAGTAAATATGCACCTGAGTGAAATTACTCATCCAAATCAGTTGCACGGGTTAACGATTCGGCAACTAGAGCAGATTGCCCGTCAAATTAGAGACAAGCATTTACAAACTGTTTCAGCTACCGGCGGACACCTTGGGCCTGGGTTGGGTGTTGTAGAGTTAACATTGGGGCTTTATCAAACCCTGGATTTAGATAAAGATAAAGTTATTTGGGATGTGGGACACCAAGCATATCCCCATAAATTGATTACTGGACGTTATAGTCATTTCCACACTTTAAGGCAGAAGGATGGAGTCGCAGGGTATCTCAAACGCTGCGAAAACAAATTTGACCATTTTGGTGCCGGACACGCTTCTACTAGTATTTCGGCGGGGCTGGGAATGGCGATCGCCCGAGATATGAAGGGAGAAAATTTTAAAGTTGCTGCTATTATCGGCGATGGTGCGTTGACTGGCGGTATGGCTTTAGAAGCTATCAACCATGCCGGACATTTGCCTAATACTAATTTATTGGTTGTCCTCAATGACAACGAAATGTCAATATCTCCTAACGTCGGCGCAATCCCCCGTTATTTAAATAAAATGCGGTTGTCTCCGCCGATGCAGTTTTTCAAAGATAATTTTGAAGAACAACTTAAGCAACTTCCTTTTGTTGGCGGGGATTCGATACCACCCGAACTCGAACGCATCAAGGAAGGAATGAAGCGATTAGCGGTTCCCAAGGTAGGTGCCGTGTTTGAAGAACTCGGTTTTACGTATATGGGGCCAGTTGATGGTCACAATTTAGAAGATTTGATTGCTACTTTTAAGCAAGCACACAAAATTCCGGGTCCCGTTTTAGTTCATGTGGCAACTACTAAGGGTAAAGGGTACGATATTGCTGAAAAAGATAAAGTAAGCTATCACGCTCAAAGTCCGTTTAATTTAACAACTGGTAAAGCAGTTCCTTCAAATAAGCCTAAACCACCAAAGTACTCGAAAGTTTTTGCTGAGACTTTAGTAAATCTTGCCGAACAAAATCCGAAAATTATCGGTATTACTGCGGCAATGGCTACGGGAACCTGTTTGGATAAATTACAAGCCAAGTTACCCAAGCAATATATAGACGTAGGAATTGCCGAACAACACGCAGTTACCCTCGCCGCCGGATTAGCTACTCAAGGAATGCGTCCCGTTGCCGATATTTATTCTACATTTCTGCAACGCGGTTACGACCAAATCATTCACGATGTTTGCATCCAAAATTTACCCGTTTTCTTCTGTTTAGATAGAGCGGGAATTGTCGGTGATGATGGCCCCACTCACCAAGGAATGTACGATATTGCTTATATGCGCTGCATTCCGAATATGGTGATGATGGCACCCAAGGATGAAGCCGAACTTCAGCGCATGACTGTTACCGGCGTTAACTATACAAAAGGACCGATCGCCATGCGTTTCCCTCGCGGTAACGGTTATGGCGTACCTTTGATGGAAGAAGGTTGGGAACCTTTGGAAATCGGTAAAGCCGAAATTCTCCGTAACGGCGATGACGTATTAATGATCGGCTACGGTTCGATGGTTAATTCTACGTTACAAGCAGCAGAAATTCTGAGCGAACACGGTATCGAAGCCACCGTAATTAACGCTCGTTTCTGCAAACCTTTGGACACGGAATTAATGTTCCCCCTAGCAAAACAAATAGGCAAAGTAGTCACCTTAGAAGAAGGTTGTTTAATGGGTGGTTTTGGTTCCGCAGTTGCAGAAGCGCTATTAGATGCCGATATCTTGGTACCCATCAAACGTTTCGGAGTACCGGATATTCTAGTAGATCATGCAAAACCCGATCAAAACAAAGCAGAATTAGGTTTAACAAGTCCTCAAATTGCTCAAAGAATTTTAAAGACTTTCTTCAGCAATCAACCATCTGCTGTAATTTAATTACAATTGATTGCAAGCAATGGGTAATTGGGAATTGGTAATTGGTAATTGGGCATTGGAGATAGTTAGGAGTTAGGAGTTAGGAGTTAGGAGTTAGGAGTTGAGAGTTAGTAATTTTTCTTCCTATCTCCCCATCTACCCCTTACCCATTACCCACTACCCATTACCCACTACCTATTACCCACTACCCATTACCCATTCCTAGCAATTAAACTGAAATATCAAGGTAAAATGTCCCAGAATCCTGTATATCCTGTAATTTGGCATAATAATTCGGTTTCTTTAATCGACCAAACTCGATTACCTGCTGAGTATTCCTATGTGGAAATTCACCGCAGTGAAGATATGGCTCAGGCAATTAAAACTATGATTGTCCGTGGTGCGCCTGCAATTGGGGTTGCTGCTGCATATGGTATGTATCTGGGAGCGCGGGAAATTAAGACGAGCGATCGCCATGAGTTTTTAAGCCGTTTGGAACAAGTTGCACAAATGTTGCGCGAAACTCGTCCTACAGCAGTTAATTTGTTTTGGGCAATTTCACGGATGATGAAAACTGCCTATGAATCAATAGGCACTATAGATGAAGTTAAAAAGACTCTTCTAGAAACTGCTCAAGTTATTAACGCGGAAGATTTACAAACCTGCCACAAAATTGGTGACAATGGTTTAAATGTATTGCCAGAAAAGCCAGAAAAATTAACTTTGTTAACTCACTGTAATGCTGGTGCCTTGGCGACTGCGGGGTACGGTACTGCTTTGGGCATAGTACGTTCTGCTTGGCGAGAAGGGCGTTTAGAAAAACTTTTTGTCGGTGAAACCCGCCCTAGAATGCAGGGTGCGAAATTAACAACTTGGGAATGCGTTCAAGAAGGGATTCCGGTAACTTTAATTACCGATAGCATGGCAGCGCACTGCATGAAACAGAATACGATAGATGCAGTTGTTGTTGGTGCTGACAGAATTGCAGCTAATGGTGATGCTGCAAATAAAATTGGTACCTATAGTTTGGCGTTAATTGCTCAAGCTCATAATGTTCCTTTCTTCGTTGCCGCACCTCTTTCAACAGTTGATTTTTCCGTTGCTGATGGCAATCAAATTACGATTGAAGAGCGCAATCCAGCGGAGATTTATCAACTAGGAGAAACTATCCTTACTCCAGAAGGTATTGATTATTATAATCCGTCTTTTGATGTGACTCCAGCAGAATTAATTGCAGCAATTATTACCGAAGAAGGTGTATTTACACCTGCTGAATTAAAGAAATATCAGAATAAGCAAACAGCTTAGTTTTTGATTAGGATTAACGGCATCTACCTTATATTAAAAGGGAATGGGGAATAGCGCAAAGTGCGGTCTTGGGGGTTTCCCCCATGAGCAACTTTGTAAGAGAGGGAACAGGGAATAGTTAATTGACAAAAAGCTATTATCAAAATCTATTTACTGTTTTTATACTATTACATTGATTATTGTTATTATTTGTTATCACTGTTCCCTGTTCCCTATTCCCTATTCCCTATTTACATATAAAAAAATGAGTATCAAAGAACAAATAATTCAAGAATTAGAACAAATTTCAGAATCAACACAACAAAAACTGCTTGACTATCTGCGACATTTAAAAACTGAAGAAAAACAGCATTCGGAAAATAAAGCTTGGCAAGCTTACTTAGAATCTGAACAAGAAAGAGAAGAGGTTTACCGTCGTCTTGCTGACTCCTAACTTTTTAAGCACAAGTTTAGTATTGAAAATTCACTATAGGCAAGTAGAAAAATTTGGCGGTACTTCTGGTGTCAGAGACGAAGGTTTATTAGAATCAGCTTTAGCGCAACCGCAAGCAACATTTTTCGGAGAATATTTACACGCAACAATTTACGAACAAGCAGCGGCTTATCTATACCATATTGCTAAAAATCATCCTTTTATTGATGGTAACAAGCGCACTGCATTTGCGGTAATGGATACTTTTTTAAGGTTAAATGGCTATATTTTAAATTCGGATAACGAAGAGACTTATATATTAGTTTTGAAAGTAGCTGAAGGAAACATAGATAAAAAAGAAATTGCTCAATTTCTTGAGCAAAATGTAATTAAAGATATATGATATCTAAAATCAAATAATATTTATAAGTTTAATTTAACTTACATCTTGCACCAGTTGCAGAAACCCGGTTTCTTTTTAGTTTTACAACGAAATAATAGTACTTTA
>JBCCLY010000266.1:0-6046 GCA_039026655.1 Cyanobacteria bacterium P01_C01_bin.38
GGAAAATCTCCATAATCGTCCGCCTGTAGTGACGATTATGGGTCACGTAGACCACGGGAAAACAACTCTACTTGACTCGATTCGTAAAAGTAAGGTTGCTTCTGGAGAAGCAGGTGGTATTACCCAGCATATTGGTGCTTACCACGTTGATATAGAACATGATGAAAAGCAGCAGCAAATTGTCTTTTTAGATACTCCCGGTCACGAAGCATTCACAGCAATGCGAGCCAGGGGAGCGCGAGTTACCGATATTGCAATTTTGGTAGTTGCTGCGGATGACGGCGTTCGTCCCCAGACAATTGAAGCGATTAAGCACGCTCAAGCTGCGGAAGTACCGATTATTGTGGCAATCAACAAAATTGATAAAGAAGCAGCGCAGCCAGATAGAGTTAAGCAAGAATTAATGCAGTATGGTTTGACCTCAGAAGAATGGGGTGGGGACACAATTATGGTTCCCGTCAGCGCCATTAAGGGAGAAAACTTAGATACGCTGCTAGAAATGATTGTGCTGGTTTCCGAAGTTGAAGACCTGCAAGCCAATCCAGAACGTGCAGCCAAAGGAACCGTTATCGAAGCCCATTTGGATAAAGCCAAAGGTGCTGTAGCAACCTTGTTAATTCAGAACGGTACTTTACACGTAGGAGATATCCTCGTAGCCGGTTCCGTATTCGGAAAAGTCCGAGCAATGGTTGATGACTTAGGAGAACGGGTAGAAGAAGCAAGTCCTTCCTTTGCTGTAGAGGTACTGGGTTTAAATGACGTACCAGCAGCAGGAGATGATTTTGAAGTCTTCGAGAATGAGAAAGAAGCACGGTTACTTGCCAACGAACGAGCCGAAGTAATACGTCAATCCCGCTTGATGCAGGGTGGACGGGTAACTTTGACAAGTATTTCCGCACAAGCCCAAGAAGGAGAGTTAAAAGAACTCAACTTAATTTTGAAAGCCGACGTGCAGGGTTCAGTCGAAGCTATTTTGGGTTCGCTTAAACAAATCCCGCAAAACGAAATACATATTCGGATGTTGTTATCTGCTCCAGGAGAAATTACCCAGACAGATATTGACCTTGCAGCAGCCAGTGGTGCCGTAATCATCGGCTTTAATACCACATTTGCTAGTGGTGCAAGACAAGCAGCAGACGAAGCCGGTGTAGATGTACGAGAGTACAACATCATCTACAAACTCTTAGAAGACATCCAAGACGCATTAGAAGGTCTGTTAGAGCCAGAATTAGTAGAAGAACATCTGGGTCAAGCAGAAGTACGTGCAGTCTTCAAAGTCGGAGGTGGTGCTGTAGCTGGTTGCTATATCCAATCTGGCAAACTGCTGCGTAACTGTAAAGTAAGAGTACGTCGCGGTAATAACACTGTGTTTGAAGGTGCCCTTGATTCGCTCAAGCGGATGAAAGAAGACGTGCGTGAAGTCAACTCTGGCTATGAATGTGGTATCGGCGTTGATAGATTTAGTAATTGGGAAGAAGGCGACATCATTGAAGGTTATCAAATGGTGACAAAACGTCGCACTCTTGCAATGGCAAGATAGTGAGTAAACAATGGTGTTGTAACAGTCAGGCTAGGCAACATAGGTATTTATTCCCCCTAGTTGCCTTAGCATATAAAATTCTCAAGGTCAGCACAAATTTACCTAATATATCTAAATTAAAATATGTAGAGATTTATCTTGACTTCTTTTATCTCTACATATTTTTATTTGGGTTAGAAAAATATTTCTCTTTTACACTACGTAGTTAGATTGGGACATTGATAAAGCATAAAACCTATAATTATTAAACCTTTGACCTTTCTGTACCGCTATATTTATTCATCCTCAGAAGATAGGATTTAGCATTGGCAAAATAACAGATTGTTGTCTTCTGTAAGCTGCAACATATTTAATTATTTATTTGTATATAGCATTCCTAAATCCCGAAGTGAGAATTTAGAAACCCGGTTTTTCCAAAAAAACCGGGTTTCTGGCACCTAACTTTCTCACAACTCATCTAGAATTGCTATACAAGAATTATTTGTGTATTAGAAGTGGGAAAATCTTACCCACTACAAAGTTTGAAATTTTGGAATTATAGAAATAGTAATTTGAAAAGTTTTTCCCTAATCTCTATCACTTGCTTTAAACTAGGAATAGCAACCGTAAAATTTATGAAAAAAAGATTTAATTTAGTAACAAGGGTAACAGAAACATATTTACCTGAACTACTAACTTGAAAAAGTGTAGATTAAAACAAGAATTTAATTTTTATCTAATTTCTTAATAGTTTAGATAAAGAGCGTTTTTAAAGATTTGAGGTAGAATCAGCTTTTTAGCTCAAAGAGGCAGTATCGCGAGTATATTGGTATAGCCCGTTTTCATAAAATTCACAAATAATTCAACAAAAATAAATAGGTATATATTCTGCACAATATTTTGCACAATATTTGATGTACAAATTCAAAAAGTTCAAAAAGTAAAGTAGAGGAATAAGTAATTATGACTAGTTTTACAGTTCAAAATGACAGCAACTTAAAAGGTGATGCCGAAATTTGGAGCAATCTGAAGCAAGCGATTGCAATTAGTTCTGGTTTTCAACGTTGGCAAAAAGAACAATTACAATCTGGCTTACAAGTAGAGCAGTTGAGCTTAGATGAGCAAGTACAGCGGTATTTAAGGGAAACTTTAGAAAATTTAGCTTATTAATCAATTATCAATTATCAATGAACAATTATCAATTATCAATGACAAACTATTATTGATGATACACTTCCTTTGGGTGAAAATTGATGATCTACAGCCTATTTCATGTCAGTGAGGTACATCCTAAAAATTCAAGGGAGTAGGAATTAGGGATTAGGGAATAGAATAAATCTACCTTATCTGTCCAGCATTGTGCTGTATCTCTGACAGATGATAATTGTTCGTTGTTAATTGGTAATTGATAATTGATAATTGACTCAAGATTCTTCTTCAGGTGTAGTAAATAAGCTTGGATCTAAATAATTTATTCGTGAAAGAGGACTTAGGGCTGCGAGGACTTGAGCGCCGTAACTACGGTAAATTACTCTACTATCAAGCAAAGCTACTACACTACTCGAATTTCTCGCTGGAGCTATAGCTCGCTGTAATTCATTTAATGCTGTAGGTAACAAGTATAAGCGGAACCAATCTTGATGAGAATGCTTGTAATAAGCAACTCTACCAGCTACCAATGGGTCTTCCAAAGACGGTAGGGGTAAGGTAGAAATAATTAACATTTGTGGGGACGGTAAAACTCTTTGATTTTCGCGCCAAAATTCCCAACCGCAAACTAAAATACCATTTTCATCTAAACAAGTTTTATCTACTTGAACCCGCGAACCAAATTCAGAAGCTAGAATTGCCCCCAACTGAGACTTTAACGGTACATCCCCTACTAAAATAACGGTTAAACCGGGTGATGTTGCGCTTAAACACACCAAAGTACGAACCTGGTGAATAAAGACAGGTTTAAATTCTGGAGTATTAGGTAAAGGTAATTTATTCGGGATATAGAGTTGAATCGCTTGAGTTTGATTATCCGAAGAGAATTTCAAGCAAGTTAAATCACCTAATCCCAAACGCTGACGAAATAATGTAGCTTCAGTGTCTGGTTCTAAAGCAGAACCAATCAGCACAACGGGTTGTCGCTGCCAAATCGGTGAAAGGATTTTTGCTAGTTCAATTGGGGCACAATGTAAAGTAAATAAACCTTGACGACGGCTGATAGTAGCCCAGAGCAAAGGAGGAGAAGTCGAAGATTTGGTCGGAGAAATTTCAATTTCATGTCTATTTTTGAATAACTCCCAAAATTTTATCCAAGCATTGGGCAAGCTATATAAATCTAAACTTGAAAAAAGTCGGCACAAAATTTCTTCTTCTGGTTCCGATATCAAGTAACATTCGTAGGGATTTGTGGGATGTTGAAAAATCTCGTGGGTTAACTCCGCTCTACTAGCACGAATTTCTTCAGCAAAACCAGGACAAGCCAACATTAACTGTTCCCAATCACGAGCTTCAATACTCACAGTTAGCTGTTCTCTTATCCAATCTTCTAAATCATCCACACCATCAATAATCGTGGGAATATCTGGAGGAAATTTACTACTAGGACTCAATTGAGCATTTAACCAAGCTTGGGGAGATACTATGAGAATTCCCTCGAAATCTAAAGAAGGAAAACTATCGGCTACTATTATTGGTTTGTTAACTTTTAGCCACTTTTGTAGTCTGGGAATTTCTACTTGTAACAACCGTTGCTGTACCGGTTGAGTCGCGACGATAACCACAGCTCCGTGCCACATCAAAGCCGAAGCCACAAAACTGGTACGATACTGTCCTTGATAACCACAAGCAGCCCCCACTTGAATTAAAGCGCTACGTCCTACCCTCAAAGCGCGTGCTACCAGCCGTGCCATAGTCAAATGGTGCGGCCAAGAAGGAAAACCTGCCTGCGACCGCAGGAAGTTGTGTAGTGATAAATGAACTTCTGCTTCAATCACGCTCTAAATCCCATACATAGTGATTTTCTAGATTTATCTTTAAGCTAATACTTCAAAAAAGAGCTTTAAATAACTTTTATCTGAACAATACTCCATTTATACTATGTTGCCATTTTCGTTAGTGGCAGTGTTGAGTACCGAATTGTGACAACGAAACTAGTAACACCTAAGAAAGAAGGAAGAGTTGAAGTTACGGGTTCAAAGCCCGCTTAGAATAAATATTTATTAACAGCAAAATAGGTAATTAGAATTAGGAATGGGTTAAGGAATAGAGGAGCAAGCAAGGATAATTTTGACCTTTAACCTTTGACCTTCGACCTTTGACCTTCGAGTTAAGGACAAAAAAGCAAGTTACCCCGCAGTTATGCCAACTTACAAAGAAATTAAGGCCGAAGCTTTTAGACATCCCCTAGACCGTCAAGCTGAAGAAACCCTAAGAGCTTTACCTGGGTTTGATTTTATAGCTCGTAAATTTGTGGAATTTGCCTACGAACGTTCACAGTTAGTTTATTTAATGGCTAACACCATTGAAGTTGGACCGCGACAATATTCGACTATTTACCAGATATTTCGGGAATGCGTGCGAGATTTGGGTATTTATCCAGAACCCAAACTGTTTGTTGAGCAAAATCCGGTTGCAAATAGTTATGGTTTGGGACAGGAGCATCCTTATATTGTTATCAACACAGGGATATTAGATTTACTCAACGAAACCGAAATTAGATGTATGTTAGCCCACGAGCTAGGACATATTAAGTGTGGTCATACTATTTTAATTCAAATGGCGATGTGGGCGATGAATGCCGGTTCTATTGTCGGAGATTTAACTTTTGGTATTGGTAACATAGTTAGCAGCGGTTTGATTTTTGCTTTTTTTGAATGGCGACGCAAAGCCGAGTTAACAGCGGATAGAGCCGCATTATTAGTTACAGATGACCTAACTAAGGTTATGTCTTCAATGATGAAAATATCTGGTGGCAGTAATAAATACGCCAATGAATGTAGTTTACAAGAGTTTATTCGTCAGTCGGAAAATTATCAAGCACTTGATAAAGATGGGCTAAATCAGGTGTATGAATTTTTAATGTACAACGGCGCTCAAGGGGCAATGCTCAGTCATCTATTTGCAGTCGAACGAGTACATTTTCTAAGGAAATGGGCTGTATCTCAAGAATATAGCGAAATTAAACAAGGAAATTATCGTCAAGAATCTGATAGAGGTGCTGTTGAAGTCAAGCCTAGAAAAAATAAAAACAAAGAAGTTGATGAATTACGGCGACAAATAGAAAAATTACAACAAGAAATTAATCAAATTAAAGGTGAATAGTTAGTGGTTAGTTGTTAGTGGTTAGTTGTTGGTGGTTAGTTGTTGGTGGTTAGTTGTTGGTGGTTAGTGGTTAGAGGATGTTTTAAAAGTATCCGGCGGTTAAAACCGCTACTACACAGGCAAAGTCTACCTGCGTAGACTAATGATTTTAAAACCCTTTAAGAAGGGTTTTGCTTGTGTAGAAGCGATTTAAATCGCCGGTATAGGTATTAA
>JBCCLY010000267.1:0-6045 GCA_039026655.1 Cyanobacteria bacterium P01_C01_bin.38
AACCAACTCCTCACAACAATTACCCCAACTTCTCGCTCCTGCTGGTAACTGGGAATGCGCCAAAGCTGCTGTAGAAAATGGTGCTGATGCAATTTATTTCGGTTTAGATAAATTCAACGCCAGAATGCGAGCGGAAAATTTCACGGAAGCTGATTTACCGGAGTTAATGCAGTTTCTTCACCTCCGTGGAGTTAAGGGTTACGTTACTCTCAACACTTTGGTTTTTCCTCAAGAATTAAAACAAGCACAGCGCTACATTAAATCAATTATTGCTGCTGGAGTTGATGCGGTTATCGTTCAAGATATCGGTATTTGTCGTTTGATTCGCCACATTTCACCCGACTTTCCCATCCATACTTCTACGCAAATGACGGTAACTAGTGCTGCTGGGGTAGAGTTCGCCAAAGAGCTTGGTTGTAATTTGGTAGTGTTGGCTCGGGAATGTTCCATTAAGGAAATTAATAAGATACAGCAGCAGACTTATGAAAATTCCTTACCTTTGGAAGTTTTTGTTCATGGTGCTTTATGCGTTGCTTATTCCGGACAATGTTTGACTAGTGAAGCTTTGGGAGGACGTTCCGCTAACCGTGGTGAATGTGCCCAAGCTTGCCGCATGACCTACGAGTTAATCGCAGATGGAGAAACTGTAGACTTAGGCGATCGCCAATATCTGTTAAGTCCCCAAGACCTTGCAGGGATTGATGTTTTACCGGATTTAGTAAAAACTGGCGTTAGCTGTTTAAAAATTGAAGGACGATTGAAATCACCGGAATATGTCGCCAATGTGACTAAGGTTTATCGGCAAGCTTTGGACAGGTTAGAGGTCAAAAGTCAAAGGTTAAAGGTTAAAAATTCTTCTGAATATTCACACGAAAAATACAATCTTGAAATGGCATTTTCTCGGGGAATTTATACAGGATGGTTTGAGGGAATCAACAATCAAGAATTAGTTCACGCTCGATTTGGTAAGAAGCGTGGCGTTTATTTAGGAGAAGTTAAACGTATTAACAAAGATAAACATAAAATAACTATTACATCCGCTTCCCAACCCGCAACCAAATCCGTTACCAAATCCCCTGCCCAACCCACAACCCCATCCGTTGCCAAATCCGTTGCCCAACCCGCCACCCCATCCGTTGCCAAATCCGTTGCCCAATCCGTTGCCAAATCCGCTGCACCAATCAAACCCGGTGATGGTGTTGTGTTTGATTGCGGACACCCAGAAGCGAAGGAGGAAGGAGGCAGAATTTATGGCGTAGAAAGTCAAGGTAAAGATGTTGTATTAAGTTTCGGGAAAGGTAATTTAAATTGGCGAAGAATTCATGTTGGTGATAAATTGTGGAAAACTTCAGATCCCGAACTTGACAAGCAGTTAAGACAAAGTTTTGCCGGAGATAAACCGAAGTTTCAGCGTCCGATTGATGTTGAAGTGCATGGGGAATTAAGACAAAATTTAATTGCAATTGCTCGTGATGAAATCGGTAATTTAGTAAAGGTTGAATCTGGAATTACCTTAGTTGAAGCTCATAATAAACCTTTAACAACAGAAAGATTACAAGAGCAATTCGGACGTTTGGGTAATACTCCTTTTTGTTTAAAAGATTTGACAAATTGCATCAATGGTGAGTTGATGTTGCCGGTGAGCGAATTAAATAAAATGCGTCGGGAAATTGTTGTGAAGTTGGAAGAGTTAAGAAGTCAGCCTAAACAATGGGTTATTAATGAAAATGCTTCTTTAAAAAATTTACAAGATTTTTCTGTTTGTTCTCAAGATAAAAGATTAAAAAACCGCAGAGGCAAGCCACTGCGTTGGGCGGGTTCCCCGACTTGTAGCAAGTGGCGCGCGGAGTACGCCGAGGAAGAAGATGAAGAGAGAGAGGTATTGTTAGAGCGGAAGTTTATTGGGAGTAGTTTTCCTAATTTAATTGTTTTAGTTAGAAATATTAGCCAATTAGAAGCAGCATTAAAAACTGGAATTAATACTATATATTGTGAGTTTGAAGATCCAAGAAAATATCGCGCAGCAGTTGAAAAAGTCCATGCCCAATGCCCAACGCCCCATGCCCAATGCCCAAAAATCTTTGTTGCACCTCCAAGAATTACAAAACCTTCAGAAAACTGGATTTTACAACAGGTAATTAATTCAAATGCTGATGGTTATTTAATTCGTAATTATGACCATTTAAAATTCTTTGCTAACGAAAGATGTATTGGGGATTTTTCGTTAAATGTTGCTAATCCTTTGACAGCGGATTATTTCAAAAATAAGTTTAATTTAGAGCGTTTAACTGCTTCTTACGACTTAAATATTCAACAACTCCAAGATTTATTAAAAACCTCTCCTGCTGATTGGTACGAGGTGACAATTCATCAACATATGCCGATGTTTCATATGGAACATTGCGTTTTTTGTGCTTTTCTTTCCGAAGGTACCGACTTCCGCAATTGTGGAAGACCTTGCGAAGAATATGATGTAAAAATAAAAGATAGAGTGGGCACCGAACACGTTTTACAAGCTGATGCTGGTTGTCGCAATACAGTATTTAACGGTACCGCTCAAACTGGTGCGGAATACGTACACAAGCTTTTGGAATTAGGTTTGCAAAACTTTCGGATTGAATTTGTAAATGAAAGTCCCGAAGAAGTTCAACAAACTATATATAGATATCAACAGTTAATTAATGGTGAAATAAAAGGTTCGCAATTGTGGCGAGAATTGAATTTGCAAAGTCAGTTGGGTGTAACTCGGGGAACTGTTGTTAGTTAATGTATGTTTTAAAAATGGTATTTAATACTTTACCTGGCGATTAAAATCGCGGCTACACAAGCAAAACCCGCCTGCGCGGGTTAAGAATTAATTAGTCCACGCAGGTGGACTTCGCCTGTGTAGTAGCGGTTTTAACCGCCGGTTTTAAAGCATATATTAGAGATTCCGACGGTTTTTAAGGTACTTGGATTTATTTTTTTTGCGGGGAAGCATTCGCTTGGCAAAATTTCACCGACAATAAAGGTAATCCAATTACCAGGTTGAGAATCATGACAATTTCGATGTATCAAGCTTGTGTACCTCCGTTGATTCGCTCGCTGAATAACCTTGTAGCGATTCTTGAAAAAGGTGCTGCTCATGCTGAAGCCAAAAAAATCGATCCTTCCGTACTAATTAATAGCCGTTTGTATCCAGATATGTTTCCTTTGAGTCGGCAAGTTCAAATTGCTTCAGACATTGCTAGAAGAGGTGCAGCAAGATTAGCGGAATCGGAAGCACCAAATATTGAAGACAATGAAACAACTTTTCCCGAATTAATTGCTCGTATTCAAAAAACCACTTCTTACCTAGAAACTTTAAAACCCAATCTCATTGATGGCACGGAAGAAAAATCAATTTCCCTTCCGGTTGGTAAAGACACAATGACGTTTAAAGGAATGCCTTTTCTAATTTACTTTGTTCTGCCCAACGTCTATTTTCATGTCACGACTGCTTATGACATTCTTAGACATTGTGGAGTAGAGCTAGGTAAAAAAGACTTTTTAGGAAAAACTGAGTCTTAGGAAGATCAAAAAAATAAATTTTTGAAATAAATGGAGGTATTTATCATAAATATTTTAAAATACCTCCAAAAACCTATCCAAAACCACCGAAACATCATTTTTCCGCCAAATCATCGCAATACTAACTTTTGGTGTTTCTTCTACAAAAAACTTATAAACTACACCCGTGCGTTGTAGATTTTGTAACGATTCTGGAACTATTGCAACACCGATTTCAGCCGCAACTAAACTTACAATTGTCTGCATTTGAATCGCTTCTTGAGCCAACTGAGGACTAAACCCAACAGAAAGACAAAAACTAATAATTAAATCGTAAAGTCCCGGTGCTAATAAACGAGGAAATAAAATAAAAGATTCATTCTTCAAAGATTGCAAACTGACTTTATCTTGATTCGCTAAAGGATGATTTTCAGGAACTGCTACTATCAATGATTCTCGAAAAACTATTTTTGATTCATAAGTATTTTCATCTACAGGCGGACGTACAAAACCAACATCAATCCTACCTGAATTTAACCAGCGCAATTGTTCGTCTGTAGTTAATTCATGCAATTCTAAATTGATATCAGGATTGTTATGACGAAAATGTAGTAAGAAATCGGGCAAAATATTATACGCAGCAGAACTTACAAACCCAATAACTAATTGTCCGATTTCTCCCCGACTAACTTGTCTTCCTAAAAAGATTGCTTTTTCAAGTTGTCGGAAGATTTGCTGTACTTCAACTAGAAACACTTTTCCCGCTTCACTTAACTCCACCTTACGTTTAGTGCGGTGAAATAATTCAAAACCCAACTCAGTTTCTAACTGACGGATTTGTTGACTAAGCGGAGGTTGAGCAATATGCAATCTTTCCGCAGCCCTGCCAAAATGCAATTCCTCCGCCAAAGTTACAAAATAACGTAGATGTCGTAGTTCCACTATTTTAAGGTTAAAGGTTGATTTTCATATATTTTCTATATATTAATCATGTATCAAATATGTATTGGACATAGTTGAAAACCTTTTTTATGCTGTTAAATATAGCGGTATTAATTCAAAACAAATATTTGGCTATACCCTAAAACTCTTGTGGGATGAATATTCTTATTTATCTCTTATACCCTAAAACTCTTGTGGGATGGGCATCCCTGCCCGTCCATTTATCAACAAATAAACAATCTTACCTCAATGAATAAAACATCAACATCCAATAATAATTGGAATAGTTTACTGTACCAAGAAAAACACGCTTTTGTATGGAAATATGGCGAAAATTTATTACAAATCCTCAAACCGCAACCAAACGAACTTATTTTAGATTTAGGATGCGGCACAGGGCAATTAACAGCGAAAATTGCCGAATCTGGCGCAGAAGTAATCGGAATTGATAGCGCATCTGAAATGATTGAAAAAGCGCAACAAAATTATCCTAAATTAAAATTTAAACTTGATAATGCTAGAAATTTTGAATTATCACAACCCATAGATGCCGTTTTTTCCAACGCTACACTACATTGGATTCCTCAAGCTGATGAAGTAATCAACAGAATTAATAAATCGCTCAAAACTGGTGGAAGATTTATCGCAGAATTTGGTGGAAAGGGAAATATCGAGTCAATTGTAAAAGCTTTGTACCTAGCATTAGAAAAAATTGGTTTTGATAATCCATCAAAATTAAATCCTTGGTATTTTCCTAGTATCGGCGAATATACTTCAAAATTAGAAAAACAAGGTTTTGAAGTTGTTTACAGTAATTTATTTTATCGTCCAACTTTATTACAAGAAAATGCTGGTTTAGCAAACTGGATAAAAATGTTTGCTGGAAATTTCTTTACAGAGTTATCAGAAGAAGAGATTTTTCAAGTAATTCAAGATGTAGAAAAACAGTTAAAACCAAAGCTATATCAACAAGGAAATTGGTTTGCAGACTATCGAAGAATTCAGGTTAAAGCAATAAAAATAAAATAGGGCATAGGGAATAGGGCATGGGGCATGGGGCATAGGGCATTGGTAATTGGTAATTGCTAGTTGGTAATTGGTAATTGGTAATACCTGATAACTCCGCGCTTCCATCCGTTGCCCAACTCCATCCGTTGCCCAACTCCATCCGTCACCCAACTCCATCCGTTGCCCAACTCCATCCATCACCAAACTCTATCCATCACCAAACTTCATCCGTTGCCCAACTCCATCCGTTACCCAACTCCATCCGTTACCCAACTCCATCCGTTACCCAACTCCATCCGTCACCCAACTCCATCCGTTGCCCAACTTCATCCGTTGCCCAACTCCATCCGTTGCCCAACTCCCTTTCTAATGGAATCAATAATTTTCTTATTTACCGCGTCATTACTTGCAGGAATTGTTAATGGTAATAAAATCTTTTGGTTTGAAGCATTAATTATGGCCTCTGGTGCGATTATTGGTGCTTATAGTAGTGTCTATCTAGCGCGTAAACTACATCCATTGTGGATACGTAATTTTATCATTGGTATTAGTCTAAGTATGACTTGT
>JBCCLY010000268.1:0-5991 GCA_039026655.1 Cyanobacteria bacterium P01_C01_bin.38
CCGTGAACTAATCACCTCCTACTTCCTCGTCATACTCCCTTTCCGCCAGAAGATTACCGATTAAAAAACCGCAGAGACAAGCCACTGCGTTGCGGTGAAACACTTGCGATGATAAGGCAGTGTTCGTCTTGGGGGTTTCCCAGACAGTGCAGAGGAAAGAGGTTAAGAGAGATAGGTAATTTTAAAGCGGGATAGGAGTAGTTACAATTTTCAACGCCAAACTACTTGTATGATTTAAATGCTTAACAGCTTATCTATCAATACCAATACCTGCATCCATCATCAAAGTTGGTTTTGCGATAGAATCTTTCATCATCTCGTGCAATTCAGGGTTTTGGGCTTGCAGCTGCTCTAAAGTTATATTTTCTGCTAAAACTTTTCCATCTTTACTGTAGACAGTGTAAGTTTTGTTTTGATTTATTTCAATCCGTCCGTTTCTGGTTTCAATATAACCAAAACCAGTAGATTCGGGAACGGTAACATGATTATTTTGCTGAGAAATGGATTCAGGTTCACCCATCGCCTTTTTGTTGCAAATTGTGGGTATAAAGGCTATTGATACCGCTAAAACTCCTAAATAAATAGCTTTATTCATTTGTATAACCTCTTCTGCCTGTAAGCTGTAATTATGGGAGCATCCCAAATGTGTAAATTTATTTTTTTGTAGTGCGAGCATCTTGCTCGCTTGATATACATAGCGAGCAAGATGCATTTCCTTACGGAAACACTGCGTTAACGCACTACCAAATTGTATTTTTGCGAAATCGGGATGCTCCTGTAATCATAATCAAAAGACTTATCTAAAATGATGCAATTACACACACCTTTAAATAAGTCCTATCTATTATAAAACCAGTTATCAATTTCTTGTTAAAAACGAGGCTTTTCTAGCATCAATTTAACCAATCATACTGTTAAAGAAATCCAAAGTCTCTTTCAAAGCTTTGATAAAAATATCAATTTCTTCACGAGTATTGTAAAAAGATAAACTTGCTCTTGCAGTACCGGGAGCATTCAAAATACGGTGTAATGGCTGCGTACAGTGATGCCCAGAACGAATTGCTACACCTTCATTATCTAATAAAGTAGATAAATCATTGGGATGAACTTCTCCGGTAGTAAATGAAGCTAATGCAGCTCTACCATAACCTTTAATACCTGGTTTGGGGCCGTAAATTTTTACTTGCGGTATTTTTTCTAATTGCTCAAATAAATAGCCAGTTAATTCTGATTCGTAAGCATAGATTTTATCCATGCCAATACCTGAAAGATAATCTACCGCAGCACCTAAAGCTATAGCTTCGGCGATCGCCGGGGTACCTGCTTCAAATTTCGCCGGTAATTCTGCATAGGTTGAATGGTCTAAAAACACGTCAGCAATCATTTCTCCACCACCCATAAATGGCGGCATTGCTTCTAAGTTTTCTAATTTGCCATATAGGAAACCAATACCAGTTGGAGCGCACATTTTATGTCCAGATGCTACCAACCAATCACAGTCAATTTCCTGCACGTCAACAGACATATGAGGCACGCTTTGGCAGGCATCAATTAATACTTTAGCTTGCTTTTGATGAGCTAATTGACAAATTTCTGTTACCGGATTGATACAGCCCAAAGTATTAGAAACATGAACTACCGATACCAATTTTGTTTTATCATTAACCAGCTTTTTAAACTGCTCTAAATCAAAAGTTTCTTCCGGTGTCAATTCTACATATTTCAACACCGCACCAGTTTTTTGAGCAATTAGCTGCCACGGAATAATATTGCTATGATGCTCCATCACCGAAAGAATAATTTCATCCCCCGGCTGTAAATTATTCATTCCCCAACTATAAGCAACCAAGTTTATTGCTTCAGTCGCGTTGCGGGTAAAAACAATTTCTTGACGAGATGCTGCATTAACAAATTTAGTAACCTTATCCCTTGCTCCTTCATATGCATCGGTAGCTTTTGCACTCAGATGATGTGCGCCGCGATGTACGTTAGCATTGTACTTTTCGTAATAGTTGCGAATAGTATCAAGCACAAACAAGGGTTTTTGAGATGTAGCAGCATTATCTAAATAAACTAAAGGTTTACCGTTAACTTCCTGATGTAATATCGGGAAGTCTTGGCGAAATTTATCTGCTATGGTTTTTTCCTGAGTGAAAGTCATGCTATTTTAGATTTTAGATTTTGGATTTTAGATTATATATTGTTAGTTATATTTGTAGGGTGTGTTGTCGCGCAGCGCAACGCACCATCGTATTGTAATTTCGGTGCGTTAGGCTGAAGCCATAACACACCCTACAAATCTAAACTTATTTAAAAATCAAACAGAATTCCTATATTCATAGAATTAACTTTAAAATCAAACAAACTGGGTTTCTATGAGTAAGGTATTAATAATTGTCTTACTTAGCTAATAAGAAACCCAGTTTCTATAATCGATAACTGCTTATTATTAACTCCTAATTCATAACTCCTAACTCCTAATTCATAACTCCTAACTCCTAACTCCTAACTTCTAACTCCTAACTCCTAACTCCTAACCAAATTCATTAGCTGTTTGAGTTAAATTTTGACGTAAGGAAGGAATCGGTATTTGATTAATTATCTCCGCCGCAAAAGCATTGATTAATAAGTGACGGGCACTACTTTCATCGATTCCTCGACTCTGTAAGTAGAAAATTTCATCATCTTCTAACTGACTAACCGTAGCACCATGAGCGCATTTTACATTGTCAGCAGTGATTTCTAATTGTGGTTTGGTGTCTACTCTAGCTTGAGAAGATAGCAGCAAGTTGCGATTTAACTGCGATGCATCTGTTAGCTGTGCGGGTTTGGGAACGAAGATTTTTCCATTAAATACCCCACGCGCTTTATCCGCTATGATATTTTTCTGCAATTGCTTGCTGTTACTGTAGGGATAATTAAGAGCAAGGGCGCTATGAGTATCTGATAATTGATTGCCAGAAATTATTGTCAAACCGTTAAGCGTTGTTTCTGTTTGCTCGCCAGTTTGTAAAATTTCTAAGTTGTGTCGCGATAGTTTTCCACCCAAGATTATTGCATTACAGGTGTAGCGGCTGTTACGCGCTTGAGTTACTGCTGTTTTCCCGATATGAAATGCTTCTACACTATCTCTTTCAACTCTGGTATGATTAACGCTCGCATTTTCATCAACCCAGATTTCTGTAACGGCATTATTAAAATAAACTTGTTTATCTTGCTTACCGATACCGGAATTGATAAATTCTTCTACTAAAGTAACTTGAGATCCTTTCTTCGCTACTACCAAACAACGAGGTTGAGCAACTACTTTCTCTCCAGCAGTAATAAATACTAAATGTATCGGTGTTTCTACTACCACATTACTAGAAAGCCAAATTACCGCTAAATCAGTTATACCGGCTGTATTCAAAGCCGTAAATACTTCTCTAGCTCCTTCAGTCTGTGCCAAATATTCCTTAATTAATTCCCCATCTAAATTGGGTAGACTACGATAATTACTAACTACAACCCCCTCGGGTAAATCGGCGATAGCTGATAATTCTTTTGCAAATACGCCGTTTACAAATACCAAACGGGTTTCGCTAATTGCTGTAAAACCACCAAAATCTGGAGCTACAGTTTTCATTTCTACATTCAAATCGAATCGACGTAAAGCTGATAAATCGGTAAATCGCCATTCTTCATTCTTCTTACCAGGTAATGTCGAATGACGCACCCAGTTAGCAGCATCATCTTTTAAATCTTGCAGCCAACCTTTACTTTTAAAGGCACTAACTTTATCTACCAACCCACTTAAATAATCATCCTTATTTAAAAGCGCATTCGATAAACTTGCTTCAGTAGAATTAGGAATTGGGCTGGGAGAAACTTCTATATTCATTACACGCCAACCTCAACACCAGCTTCTTCTAAAATCCAATCGTAACCGCGAGATTCTAATTCTAAAGCTAATTCTTTACCACCAGATTTAATAATCTGCCCTTTTGCCATTACATGAACGTAATCCGGCACAATATAATCAAGCAAACGCTGGTAGTGGGTAATCATAATTGTGGCGTTTTCCTCATTAGCTAACTGATTTACCCCATTCGCGACGATTTTCAGCGCATCGATATCCAAACCAGAATCAGTTTCATCCAAAATTGCTAAATCTGGTTCCAAAAGCGCCATCTGTAAAATTTCATTGCGCTTTTTCTCACCACCAGAAAACCCTTCATTTAAACTGCGATTCAAAAAAGCAGAATCCATTTTTACAACTTCTAACTTTTCCTCTACCACATCATCGAAATCAAAAGCATCAATTTCCTCAAAACCTTGAGCTTTGAGTCGAGAATTGTAAGCAACTCTTAAAAAGTCTAAATTGCTAACACCAGGTATTTCTAAAGGATATTGAAAAGCTAAGAATACACCATTTCTAGCACGTTCTTCGGGTTCGAGTTCCAAAAGATTTTCTGTTTTAAAAATCACTTCACCGCCAGTAACTTCATAGCTAGGATGTCCCGCCAAAACCTTAGAAAGCGTGCTTTTACCAGAACCATTTGGTCCCATAATCGCATGAATTTCACCAGCACGCACCTCAAGATTCACACCTTTGAGGATTTTATTTCCATCAACATTCGCCGTCAAATCTTTGACTGACAGCACCACTTTGCTATTTTCGTTAATCATTTCTTTTTTACTCTCTATTTCTGAAGGTAGGTAGTAAGGCTCAACAATTTTGGATTTGGGAGCATCCCTGCGGGTGCAAATTTATTTTTTGTAGTGCGTTAACGCAGTGTGTCCGACAGGACATGCATCTTGCTCACTTGATACAGATAGCGAGCAAGATGTATGTCCTCCGGACACGCTTCGCTAACGCACTACCAAATTGTGTTTTTGCAAAATCGGGATGCTCCCTTGGATTTTAGATTTTGGATTTATTTCAAGCAAATTATTTAGCTACTTACAACTTAATTTCACTCAACAGAATTGCATAGGAATTTTGATTCAATCCAAAATTAAAAATAGATGTATCTGTTGTTAAAACCTAAAATCCAAAATCCGGAGGCGCTGAAGCGCAACTACAAACTAACCAACACTTCCTTCTAGCTTTAAACTCAATAATTTATCGGCTTCTACAGCAAATTCCATTGGTAGCTGATTAAATACATCTTTACAAAATCCGCTAATCATCATGGCGATCGCATCTTCTGTAGAAATGCCTCGCTGAGAGAAGTAGAATAGTTGATCTTCCCCAATCTTGGAAGTAGAAGCTTCATGTTCTACTTTTCCTTTATTATTCTGCACTTGAATATAAGGGAAAGTATTGGCATGGGCATTATCTCCAATTAACATTGAGTCGCATTGAGAATAATTTCTTGCCCCATCAGCTTTCGGATTAATTTTCACCAAACCCCGATAGCTGTTACTGGATTTACCCGCAGAAATTCCTTTAGAAATAATTGTAGAACGAGTATTCTTACCAACGTGAACCATTTTTGTTCCGGTGTCGGCTTGCTGCATATTGTTAGTCAGCGCAACCGAATAAAATTCACCAACGGAATTGTCGCCGACTAAAACGCAACTAGGATATTTCCAAGTAATAGCTGAACCAGTTTCTACCTGTGTCCAAGATATTTTAGAATTTTTCCCCTTACATAAACCGCGTTTTGTCACAAAGTTGTAAATACCGCCTTTGCCATTTTCATCTCCGGCATACCAGTTTTGTACGGTAGAGTACTTGATTTCGGCATTATCCAGCGTTACCAATTCCACAACAGCAGCGTGTAGCTGATTGCTGTCGTACATTGGCGCGGTACAACCTTCTAAATAAGAAACGTAACTATCTTCTTCGGCAACAATTAAAGTCCGCTCAAATTGTCCGCTATCGCCATTATTAATCCGAAAATAAGTAGATAATTCCATCGGGCATTTTACACCTTTAGGAATAAACACAAAAGAACCATCGCTGAAAACCGCAGCATTTAAAGCCGCAAAATAATTATCGCCAGC
>JBCCLY010000269.1:0-5982 GCA_039026655.1 Cyanobacteria bacterium P01_C01_bin.38
TGAGCAAAAGCTGCTTCTAAAGCTTCAAAATCAGCCGTAATTACATCGTCAACAAGCCAATCTTCTTCTGTTGTATTTTCGACTAATTCTATTTCTTCTACTGTTTCTGCTTCTTGTATTTCTGGAATTTCGAGTATCTCAGGTACTTCGGGTACTTCTATTAATTGTGTAGCATCCGATGCTAATTCTATAGTTTCACCCAATTCCAACTGTGTAGGTAAACTTTCCATCTGAGAAGTTAGCACCAAAGCCTGAGAGCGTCGCCAACCAGCAAGGGCTGCATTTGCTATTTCTTCAACTTGCTCTGGCAGTGCAACTTCTAATTGAGATTGAACTGATTCGCAATAACTGCTAAAAGCCTGTAGTTGCAGCATTTCACCCAAACCAGCCAATTCCGCTGCCATAATCGCAACTTCTTCCTTTAGGCAAGGTTGCTCGGTGTCAGCTACTACAGATTCCAGACGCTGCAAACAACCTTCCACTTCCGTTTCAAATAGCAGCGGAATAATATCTTGTCCATCTTCAGGGGACAGCATTGAAGAAGCATCTTCCGGAGTTGGATCGCCCAAACGCTCGTGCAATTCCTCAAACACTGGATAGCAAAAACTTGCTAACCACTGCTCTTCTAATTCATGCCCTTCTGAATGCAATTCTACTATTTGTCGCAGCCAGTCAACACCCGAAAGCAGCAAACTCTGTAGCTGAGTATCTACTTCTAAAGAACTTTTCCTAGTTTTGAGAACTTTGAATGAATCTTCTAGACGGTGAGCCAAATCGCTCAAGGCACGAAATCCCATCATCGCCGCTCCTCCTTTGATGGAATGAGCGGCTCGAAGCGCGGCGTTTATCTTTTCTAAATCGATGCCGTTGCTGGTGTCAATTTCTAGCAATACCCCTTCAATAGTGTTGAGGTAATCGCTAGCTTCCTCCAGAAACTGCATCTGGATTTCAAACTCTTTGTCCTGTGACATAATTATTTGTCCCTAGCCATTAGTCATCAGTTATTAGTTGTTAGTTGTTGGTTGTTGGTTGTTGATTCTTGGTTATTAGTTATTAGTCATTTATAACCATAAACTTCCGAAGCTAGTAACTAAATACTCTTAACTGACCTTGAATGTACCGACACTTTCCTGCAATTGTTGGGAAATTGCAACGGTTTGTTGCAACGATTCGGAAACTTGACGAGAAGAAGTACTAGTGCGTTGTGAAACAGCAGCAATTTCTTTCATCAAAACGCTAACCTGGTGAGATGTTTCTACACCGCGATTTGTGGTTGTGGAAATCGACTGTACCAACTCGTCTATCTGGCGCGAAACCTCTAAAATCTGACTTAATGACAGCTTAGCATCTTCCACTATATGGGTTCCTTCAACCACCTGCGATACTCCTACTTCCATTGCTTGGACAACATCAGTAGTTTCGCGCTGGATATTTTCGACTATTTGCTCTATCTCGTTAGTTGCAGCAGCACTTCTTGCTGCTAATTCGCCCACTTCTTCTGCTACTACTGCAAAACCTTGTCCTTCCTCACCAGCGCGTGCTGCTTCAATTCCAGCATTAATTGCCAATAAGTTGGTTTGCATGGAAATTTGGTTAATCAATGCCACCACGCGAGAAATCTGCTGCGTGGATTCACCTAAGCGTTTTACTTTTTTAGCAGTTTCACCAACTGTTTCTCGCAAACCTAAAATATTTTGTACCGTCAATTCCATCGCCTTTCCAGAATTCGTAGCGGTACTTCTAGCAGTGTTAGCAATCGTCGCTGCTTCTTGAGCATTATCTGCAACTGCCTGCATGGATTGCGTCATTTCATCAACCGCATCCAAAGTGCTAGTAATTTCGGCAGCTTGAGTAAGCGCTTGCTCTGCTAAGAGGCTAATCTCACCGGAGTTATCGCCAATCGCTTGGTTTACCGATGCTGCTGAGGTTTTAACTTGGGTAACGATGTCGCGTAAACTTTCCACAATCGAGTTGAAAAAGTCGGCAACCGTGCCAATGTCTCCAGCAGTTACGTCAGCACGTACCGTTAAGTCACCTTGGGCTGCGCCTTCTACTTCACTGAGCAACTCAATTAACTGCATTTGCAGTTCTTCTTTTTGTTGTCTTTCGTCTTCAGAGTCAGTTTGGGCTAATTGTCTTGCTTTATCAACTTCCTCCAAAAGTCTGGCTTGCTCTAAAGCAAAACCGATTTGAGTTGCTAATTGTTTAAACAAATCAATTTCTTGTTGCTGCCAATCTCGCGGAGTTTCACAATTGTGGGCAATCAACAAACCCATTAAATTATCCTGAATCAAAATCGGTGCAATTAAATTAGCCTTGACTGCAAACTGTTCCAACATTTTGACGTAGCAGTCAGCTTTCTTCAAACCAGCATCGTCGTAAATGTTGGCGATCGCCCGCACGCGACCATTTTTATACATTTGTACTTGCCGTTCGCGGAAACAAGGATCTTCGATATAAGCTCCTTTCATTTTAGGGAATCCAGCGCTTACCGATTCGGAAACCACTGTACCATCCCAGGTTTCGGGATTAAACTCGTAAATAACAACTCGATCTGTTTTTAAAGCTTGACGTATTTCTCTTACCGCCGTTTTGTAAATATCTTCTACTTTGAGGCTTCTACGGATACGCAGGGTAATATCTGCTTTTAATTTTTCCCTTTCAGCTTCTGCTTCTTGTTCTTTTACTAATAACTGTAATTGAGATGCCATTTGATTGATGTTGGCATTTAACAGCCCAATTTCATCATCGGTTTCCACATCCAAACGGGTATTAAATTGACCTTTACCCAGTTTTGCAACTGCCTGGGTAGCTTCTAAAATCGGTTGGGTAGCGCGTTTCGCTAACCAAGCAGCGATAAATGCCACAGCTATCGCTGTTAATCCTGTTCCTAAAGCGATAGTTAACAACAAATTTGTTCGTGGTGCAAACGCAGTTGAAGAATTAGCTGCTAAAACCACATCCCAATTCAAAGCAGGAAAGCCTTGTATTTGAATTTGTTGCGGTGATGGTGCATAGCGAGGCAATTGGGCTTGTTTAAATGATTTTCCAATTGCTTGCTGCTTATCACTCAGAAAGATTTTATCTTCAGCGTCTTCAATATAATATGCTTCACCAGAATTAGTATAGCTCTGAGTCACGCTATCCAAAGCTTTTGCAGGCATCTTGGCTACAACAACTGAAGTAATTTGCCCGCTCGATGAACTCTTTACTGGAGCCGCAATGTAAATATTAAAGTTAGTATTAGACTCAGAATTTTCAGGAATCGGTTGACTAATGAAGGCTTGACGATTATTTATAGCATTCTGAAAATAATTTAAATTACCTTGGGAGCTAAAACTACTTCCTTGCGAATTAACGATTGCATCCCCGTTCAAATTGAAAATTCCAATGCCGTCATATACCTTATATGTATTGACGTAATTATTTAATACTACTCTTTGCTGGGCAGAACCATTATTGATAGTTGGCAAATTAGCTATTACCTGAATATCTTCATACCGTTGAGACATAAAACGGTTGATTCCATTAGCTAAAGACTTTGTCTGCGCCTCCTGTAACTTAGAAACCTTGCCTTGTAAAGATTGATTTGCGGCAATGAAAGCGCCCATACCAATTAACAAAACGGGAACCGTTACCATTGCGATTGCTAAAATTGTCGTTTTGGTACTCAAGCTCAATCTTTTAAATCGAGCCATTAAACCATTCGAGGAAACATTGCTGGTATTTTCTACAGTCATTTGTGTAGAAGATAGTTGTACTGCATTATCAGTCTTATTAGAAGATGAAATAAGTGATGACTCCGTAGGAGCATCACCACTAGATGCCGAATCAGTTTTATTAAGCATAAATTAATTGCCCGGTCGTGGTAAATTATTACACTAAACATCTATAAATTTTGTATTACACCCTACTCACTACGGAGGTTAGAAGAATGCACTATCGCTTGTGCATCTAATACCAGTAATATTTCTTTTTGTTGAATGATGCATCCGCGTAAATAGGGCACTAAACTAGATGCAACTTGACCTATAGGAGAACCAATTTCGTCATTGTTAAACCTGAGAGTGCCGATAATTTCATGTACTACTAAACCCAAAATCATTGATTGAGTCCGAACAATAATTACACTGTATTGCCGAGGACGATTCTGAGCGGATTGTAGATTGAGTATCTTAGGTAAGTCAACTACCCAAACGATACGACTTCGCCAATTCATTAATCCCAAAATACCGAAAGGCATATTGGGCATAGCTGTAACAGATTCTACAGATACTACCATTGCCTCTTGCGTCTGGCTCATCGACAAAATCGCAGGAGTTTGAGGATTTATAAAAAACTTAAGATAACCATCACCTAAGTTATTCGGATCGCGGTTGTGTGCATTAGCTAAAGTAATACTTGAATTATTCATTGATTCACATTGCTACTGATTTTATCGCACGTAAAAGTTCTTCACGAGTATAAGGCTTTGTAACATAGGCATCAGCACCTTGTCTCATTGCCCACAAACGGTCAATTTCTTGATTTTTAGAACTGCAAATAACTATCGGAACTTTCTGCGTCTCCGGATTTTTTTTCAGGGAACGACAAAGTTCAAAACCACTCATTCCCGGCATAACTACATCCGTTATAATTGCATCGGGCTTTTCTAATTCCAACTTTTTTAATGCTTCTGTTCCACCTGTCGCTTTTATTACTTTATACCCACTTTCATTTAAAAAATGACTTATTAATTCCAGTTCACTAGGTGAATCTTCTACAACTAAAATCGTACCAAGTAAAGTAAGACTCATTTTATATATCCCAAAATAGTTTTAATCGGCATCTATTAAATTAGGTTACTATTGTTCGCGGTAAATATTGATATATTAACTGATATGCTTGAAGACCACCTTTAACAAATCTGACTGTGTAAAAGGTTTAGTTAAATAACCAGATGCTCTCACCATCTTTGCTTTAGCTCTATCAATAAATCCAGTCCTCCCAGTCACCATAACGATAGGAATATTTTTAAAAGCCGAATGCCTTCGTAACAAAGAACACAATTCATATCCGTCTAAATTCGGCATTTCTACATCTAATAGAATCAAGTCCGGTTTACTACGAAGAATTTGCATCAATGCTTTTACAGGATCGTTAATCATAACAACCGAGAATTGCTCATCATCTAAAAAACGTTTAATAGATTTCAAGATAGTTAAACTATCATCAATACAAGCAACTGTATATAATCGTTCTTTTGTACTTTTTGAAATATTTGTATCGTTGTTACCTTGACTTTTGTCTACACTTGTCAAATCGGTTCGTTCGGATGTCTGTATGCCTCGTTCTGACAGTGGTTTTGCTTCGATAGATGATGCATTCGGGTTATTTATTACAGGCGATTGCTGGGGTGTCACTTGCGGTTGACTAACACGCCGACTTCTCAACTGTTTTTGGACGCTTTCTATCAAAGAACGTAAGTCTAGATGACAGAATGAAGGTAGATTTGATAGAGGATGTTCGCTCCTAAATTCGTAACTTCCTTCTTTTATTGTAAGGAACGATTCTAATACTTCTTTTGCTAATTCACTTACCAAAGTTTCTGCTTGAGGATAAGTAATATAGTCTCCATCAACTAGCCAGCAAATTGCTTGATAATCGGCTTGAGAAATTGACTCCTCGCGATGTTTAGTTTCAAAAATCATTCGCATTTGTACTCTTGCCGAACTATTGAGAGTTGGGATTTGCTGATTCAACCGTCGCAAATAAGTATCAAGCCGTTCAAATAAATTATCCGATGAAGAAGCATAGATAAGCTTGCCTTCTTCTACATACACAGACCAAGAATTAGACTTAGTAAATACTTTCAAGCATCCTGTAGCACGACGGCTGCTAATCTGTGCCAGCAAAGATAACGGATGAAGTTTCTGGAATAATTTGTAACTATCTATAGGTGTTGTACTCATGAAGGCCCTTGTTATTATTAAATTTAATCAA
>JBCCLY010000270.1:0-5976 GCA_039026655.1 Cyanobacteria bacterium P01_C01_bin.38
CGAGAAGCCGTAGATAATGACTTTAATTTTTCTAGCGGCTTGAGCGTACTGTTTGAACTTGCCAAAGAACTTGCTAAAGAAGGAAATATTTTAGTACATCAAGGTAAAACAGAAACTCCATCCGCAGAATTACAAAAAATGTGGCAAACATTAGTCACATTAGCTGATGTACTTGGACTAGAAGCTCAACTAGAATCGCAAGAGACAACAGCAGATAATAGCTTGAGCGACGAAAAAATAGAAGAATTAATTCAAAAAAGAAAACAAGCCAGAATTGCCAAAAATTTCGCCGAATCCGACCGCATCCGCGACGAATTACAAGCCCAAGGCATCGCTTTAATTGACAGTCGCGAAGGCACGAAATGGCATAGGAATCAGTGAACAGTGAACAGTTAGGAGTTAGGAGTTAGGAGTTAGGAGTTAATAATTAATAAGTAATTACTCTCCTTGTCTCCCCCTCTACCCCCTCTCCCCCTCTCCCCCCTCTACGCCCTCTTCCCCCTCTTCCCCCTCTTCCCCCTCTCCCCCCTCTCTATTACCTACTACCCACTACCCACTACCATATTTATGATAGAAAAACGTAAATCTTTCACTCTGTACGATGTTCTACTAGTTATTGCTGGATTTTTTCTGGTAATTCTACTGTGGCAATTACGAAGTTTGTTGTTAACTTTGATGATTGGTACGGTGCTTGCGGCGACTATTACGCCTTTTGTTGATGCGTTGGAAAGATTGCGTTTTCCCCGTTGGTTGGGGGTTATTCTGTTTTATCTAGGTTTGATTGGGGGATTGATTGTAGTAGGTTTGTTAATTGGTCCTTCTGTTTCGGAGCAAATCCAGCGTTTAGCTCGTAGATTTCCGATTTATTTGGAAAATTTGGGTATTGCGGTGGAAAATTTAGCTACGCGAGTGGGAATCACTCAGTTGGAAACTATAGAACAATTTTTCGATCTGCAAGCGCTAACTAATGGGTTGTTTCGTTCGAGTCAAAAGTTGGTTTTACGTTCTTTTGGGGTAACTTTCGGTATTCTTGGTGCTGTTATCAATTTGATTTTGGCTGTAGTGATTTCTGGCTATATGGCTGCTGGAAGCAGAAGTTTGATTAAAGGTTTGATAAGCTTGTTTCCCCAACCGTGGGATGAGCGTCTTGAAGCACAAGTTTTACCTATTTCTCGACGGATGGGGGGATACGTTCAAGGAAGGGTTTTAGTTTCAACGATTTTAGGTATTGTTATTACCCTTGCTTTACGAGTCTTAGGACTTTCGGAGTTTGCTTTGGCATTAGGTACCATTGCAGCCTTTACTAATTTTATACCGTTTGTTGGTCCAGTTCTAGGAGCGGTTCCGGCTTTAATTGTTGCCATTCCCCAAGGAGGATTAACTGTTGTATGGGTATTATTGTTATTCGTAATTATTCAAAATGTTGAATCTTATGTATTAGATCCTTTATTAGTCGGTAACACTGTAAGAGTTCACCCGTTTTATCAGTTATTAGCGGTATTGGGCGGAACCCAAGTATTAGGAATTATCGGAGCCGTAATCGTCCCCCCTTGGGTAGCAGGCATTACTGTAGTTATAGAAAATCTCTATCTTCGTCCCAAGTTGTTAAAGGAGGGAATAGGGAACAGGGAATAGGGAACAGGGAATAGTTAGGAGTTAGGAGTTAGGAGTTAGGAGTTAGGAGTTAAGAGTTAAGAGTTAAGAGTTAAGAGTTAGGAGTTAAGAATTTGTTATTCTTCCTATTACCCATTACCAATTACCAATTACCCAATGCCCTATGCCCAATCCCCAATCCCCATTCTTTTTTAAATAAAGAAAAACTTAACAAATTATAGCTGCAAAAGTTGACGTTTTGTAGTAAATAATATAATCTCCCCCTCTTCCTTGCACTTAACTTTTGTTGTATGTGGTCTGAACTAAAAAAAGCAATCAATAATATAGATGTTTCTGCTGACTGGATTGGTATAAGGGCGGTAAAAGAAACTTCTTCAAATCGTTTTTTCCGAGATGGTTTACCTCAAAGTAATGGTAAGTCTTCTACTGTGGGAGCAATGGTGGAAGTTCTGGTTAATGGCTGTCTTGGTTATGGAGCTACTAATTCTCTAGAATTAGATTCGCTACAGGCTGCTGCGGAAGTTGCCTATAAACAGGCAGTCGCCGCCAGCGAATGGTGGATATATCAATTCCAGAAGACGAGCGAACGTCCTTATATTGTGGGTGAATTTATTTCGCCGTCGATGGAAAATCTAGATGGTATGAGTTCGCAAGAAATTAACGATCTGCTTGTGCGTGTCTGTAAAACGTTAAAAGTTGATGACAAAATTGTTCAGACTACAGCTAGCGCTACGACTACTGATAAGAATACTTGGTTTATTAGCAGTAATGGTTCGGAAATTTATCAAAATATATTGTTATTTAGCACCCATTTTGGAGCAACAGCACAAGATGGTTTAATTGTCCAGCAACGTACTAATAATGGTTGGTCTGCACATTGCTATCAAGGAGTTTTGGATTTTAAGGAAGATATATGGCATCGTGTGGAGCAAATTGGCGAGCAAGCTATAGAGCTTTTGACGGCAGAAGAATGCCCAAATACTCGCACTAATTTGGTTTTAGCGCCAGATCAAATGATGCTCCAAATACATGAAAGTGTCGGACATCCTTTGGAAATTGACCGGATTTTAGGTGATGAACGAAACTATGCTGGTGGTAGTTTTGTCAAGACGGATGATTTTGGCAGTTTGGGGTATGGTTCCCCGGCGATGAATATTACTTTCGATCCGACTGTCAAAGGTGAATTTGCTAGCTACGGCTTTGATGATACTGGTGCTGTGGCAACGCGAGAATATGTAATTAAAGAAGGTGTATTGCAGCGGGGTTTGGGAAGTCTGGAAAGTCAAGCTAGAAGCGGTGTTGATGGCGTTGCTTGCGCTCGTGCTTGTTCTTGGAATAGACCACCAATCGATCGCATGGCAAACTTAAATTTGGAACCTGGTGAAGCCAGCTTTGATGAAATAATCGCCGGAATACAGCACGGCGTTTACATGGAATCCAACCGTTCTTGGTCAATAGATGACCGTCGATATAAATTTCAATTTGGTTGCGAGTACGCAAAATTGATTGAAAATGGTAAGCTCACAAAAACTCTCCGAAATCCGAATTATCGAGCTACTACCCCAGAATTTTGGCAAAGTTTAATTAAGGTAGGCAATAAATCCACCTGGCAAATGTACGGTACACCATACTGCGGTAAAGGAGAACCCAATCAAGCAATTTCAGTAGGGCACGCTTCCCCGGTTTGTTTATTTACAAATGTTGAAGTGTTTGGGGGAGGGTAGTGGGTAGTGGGTAGTGGGTAATGGGCATGGGGCATTGGGCATGGGGCATGGGTAATAGGTAAATAATTTTAAAAAACAAATTTATAACTACCTTCTTTTACTTCTTACCTAACTCATAACTCCCAACTATTCATTTTCAATGCCTAATTACCAATTCCCAATCCCCTATGCCCAATGCCCTATGCCCAACTACCAACTACCACCTACCAACTACCAACTACCAACTACCAACTACCAACTACCAATTAACTATATATATTTATGAAAAACGAAGATATATCTGCTTTTGAAGTCAGTTTTAATCGACTGTTTGAGTATTTGTTAGATGAGAAAAAACCGGGGGAAGAATTTAGTTTTAAGGTTAATGGAGAACGCAGTCAGTTTACTCGGTTTAATCGGGCTAAGGTACGACAAACTGGTGTGGTGGCAGATGGCTGGGTTGAATTAACTTTGATGCAAAATCAGCGTGATGCTTTTCGCGTTTTTCCTGTTAGTGGTAATTGGGAAGTCGATCGTCAGCAAGCTTATGATTCTTTGCTGGATTTACGTGCAGAATTACCTTCATTGCCTGTAGATATATATCTTGTTTTACCATCAGGACATGAAACTACCCGTGAAGTACATTCGGGTAATTTATTGGCCGATCAAGATGTTGCTAAAACTGTTTTAGAAGCTGTTAGCAAATTAGATTTTACTGGGTTTTATGCTGGGGGTAATATAAGTCAAGGCTATGCTGATTCTAGCGGTAATCAACATTGGTTTAGTACCGATACTTTTACGTTAGATTATTCGATTTTTACCGATCTGGGACAAGCTGTAAAAGGTTTTTTTGCTGGAAATGATTGGAATCACCAGACTTATATAGATAAAATTAGGAACGCAAAACAGCAATTAGAGTTACTTTCTCGTCCTTCCAAACAAATTCCGCGTGGACATTATAAAACTTATTTTGCTCCTGCTGCTGTTGCTGAATTATTAACAATGCTTTCTTGGGGTGGTTTAAGCGAAGCTGATATTCAACAGGGGAATAGTGCTTTAGCAATGTTAGCAAATAAAGAAAAGAAACTTTCCCCAAAGTTTAGCTTGCAAGAAAATTTTTGTGCCGGTTACGTACCGCGTTTTAATGATTGGGGAGAAATTGCTCCTTTACAGTTAAAGTTAATCGAAAAAGGTGTTTTATTAAATACTTTAATTAATTCTCGTAGCGCCAAGGAATACGATAAAATTGCCAATGGTGCTGGTAGTAATGAGTCTTTACGCTCTCCAGAAATTAGTAAAGGGAATTTAGCATCCGATGCTATTTTATCAAGTTTGGGAACGGGGCTATATGTATCTAATTTGCATTATTTAAACTGGAGCGATCGCCCTTCTGGGAGAATTACGGGAATGACTCGTTATGCTTGCTTCTGGGTTGCTGATGGTGAAATTGTCGCACCTATAGAAGATTTACGTTTTGATGATAGTTTATACAGTTTCTGGGGTGATAATTTAATAGATTTTACTGATGAACGTGAATTGATTCCTGAAGTTGGAACTTATGAAAATCGTCAACTTGGGGGTAGTATGGTTCCTGGTATGTTAGTGGAAGATTTTACCTATACGCTTTAGGACAATTTCGTTTATTAGTAGCAATACCCTCGAAGGGTATCGCTACATTTACAAAGCCTACCTGCGTAGGCTAAGATTTCTCAGCACACGCAGGTATGCTTCGTAAATGTAGCTCCAGACTTACAATCTGCGGGCGATTAATTTAATAATAAAACAAACTAACTAAGCCAATGGGATTAACGATTCACTATAAATTTAGTTTAAAAAATGCAACTATTGAGCAAGTTAGAGAAAAGGTTGTTGCTTTACACAATTTAGCTTTGAAACTTCCTTTTAAAAGCGTTGATGAGTTGGTGGAAATTTCTGAAGATCAATGTCATTTGAGCGAAGATAATGCTGACGATTATCGTGCTTTTATTAAATTTCGGGCTTCAAAACCAGTTAAAATTTCTCCGGATACTTTTAGCTGGGAAAATCCTACATATATTATTGGCTTTGATTCTTTTCCGGGAGAAGGTTCGGAAACTTCTATATTTGGTTTAGCTACCTACTCGGAAGTCAAGGAAGTAAACGATTGGAGTTGGACTGGTTTTTGTAAAACTCAGTATGCGAGCAATCCGGAATATGGGGGTTTAGAAAATTTTCTTAAATGTCATTTACTGATTGTGAAAATGCTTGATGCTGCTTGCGAGTTGGGAATTGATTGTGATGTTAGCGACGAAGGTGGTTATTGGGATAGCCGCGACATCGAAAAGTTAACGTCAACTATTGGTGAATATAATACTTTGATTGCAGGTTTTGCAGGAAAACTCAAGGATAATTTTGATGCTTTGGGTGCTACTTCTATTGAGGCTTCTATTTTTGATTATCCTAATTTTGAGTATTTGGAAGCTGAAGGTAAATAACAATCATCCCGGTATTACTGTTTGCAAGAAAAGTACTTATTCTATTTAATATTCCCAACTACCCACTACCTATTACCAACTACCCACTACCCATTACCTACTTCTTCTTAATCTTAGGATTACCGCGCTGGGGCTGCTGAGGTTCTGCATAAAGCTGCTGTCTACCGTTACGAATAATCTTCAAA
>JBCCLY010000271.1:0-5974 GCA_039026655.1 Cyanobacteria bacterium P01_C01_bin.38
GTCTCATCGTAATAACCAATTTTTACTTGGTAAATTCCTGTTTCTCCGTCAAACACATCGCTTATAGTTTGAGGGTTTGAATTATATAAAGAGATGTGTTCCCCAGCGGAAGAATTACTGTTTAAGTCAACTACATAACTACCTAGTTGTTCAAACTCTTCAGCCTCATAACGTAATGTTGTTTGTGGTTGAAGTGTCGCTTCCACAAGGTTGAAATCTATATAGTCAAAGCGAGCAAATTCGCCAAAATTAGATTCTCCAGCAATCTCAAAAGTATCACCAGGTTTTAATCCAATTACCGAATGAGTGACACGAGATGTTAAAGCTTCTGGTACGGCAGCATTTGCAGGTAAATCTTCATCAAATAGAAAACTTCTACTTTGTCCTGCAACAGTTACCGTTGCAGAAGAAACTCCATCGTTTTCATCATAAAAACCGACCTCTACTTGGTAAGTCCCAGCAGGTCCGTTGAAGGTACCCGTCGCAACCCCAGATGTAAAACCTGTATTACTTAGAGATATCTGTGCCCCCCCTGAAGCTATAGAATTTGTCACTTCAGTTTGATAACCAGTAAGTTGAAGTGTTTCAGCCTCGTAACGTATATCTTGCAAAGGAACGAATTCAATCGAGTCAATGCGGGCAAATTCACCCACATTCAATTCGCCTTCAATTTCAAAAGTATCTCCTGTTTGTAATTCCACTACCGAATGACTAACATAAGAAGTCAAATTATCAACAGTAGGAGCATCTCCCGTTAAATTTTTGTCAAAGTCGAAATTCTGAACATCCCCTGCAACCGTAACCTCAGCGGATGCAACACCATCAGACTCATCATAATAAACTATGTTTACCTGATAAATTCCTGCTTCACCATCGAAAACACCTGCCGCAGTTCCACTATTAAAACCGCTACCTGCAAGAGAAATATGTGCATCACCCGAAGAGATAATATTTGATTCAACTAGATAGTTGGTTAAAGTTAAATCTTCTGCTTCAAAAAGTATTGTGTCGAAACCATTCATAAGTATTTCTCCAAAAAATGAGTTCCGCAAATACACCCTTTTCGTAAATGTACCCCTATATTTACTTAGATAAGCGTAAAAGTCAAATATTTTACAGTGAAAATACTTATTCTACGGAGAAAAACCTGTTACTTGCTAGCATATTAAATTTGTAAGTAGGTTGGCTTTGAAAATTTTAACTATGGGGAGTAGGGAGTAGGGAGTAGGGAGTAGGGAGTAGGGAGTAGGGAGTAGGGAGTAGGGAGTAGAAAGTAAAAGCAAAGGTTTAATAGTAATTTACCGGCTTGGTGATATAGTTCAGTTTGTTTGTGCTGACTTACTTATAGTCATATATTGTATAAATAAAGCTTGATGCAACTCATGATTGGGTGCTAATGGTCAGATCAAAGATGTAAATATTTGGCGTTGCTGGATTCAGGTATGAATTTAAATGTAGAGACGCGTTAGCGCAGCGTGCCCGCAAGGGCATAATATCGCGTCTCTACAAGGGTTTCGATTATCCAGCAAATCAGTTATGACCTTGCGGTCACGCTTCGCTAACATACATCAAATCAGCAACGCCAAATATTTAATTAGGTTATAAAAGCTAAACGCCCATGTCCTTACGGACACGCTTCGCTAACACTCTAGCTATGGTGGGGCTAACTAAACAAAGCCCCTCTCCAGGGGCTTAATTCGGCGCATCTTTATAAAGAAATGGTATAACTTTTGTAAATCTGCATACAAAAAAATATATGTATAGATGTTAATCGAAAGATTAATAAATTATTTTTATTTGATTTTTATTTCAAAATAAAAAAATATTGTTCAAAAAGTATGTAGAATAGTAAAACAAAGAAAATAACTGAACTGATAAATAAATGGTTCTTAAGCATTCTTTGTCTTATTCTGTGTAAATCCGGCTTTTAAACGCGTAAACCTATTGTGTCATGCTATTAGTATGTAGGTTAGCTGATTATTCTGGCGGTAAATAATTTACTGATAATAACGATGGTATTTAGAAGTAATAATTGTAGATGACCAATGACCAAAACCTTACAATTATTGGTTGTGGAAACCTTAATCGCAATGATGATGCCGTAGGCGTAATTATAGCCCAACGCCTACAGCAGTATCTCGCCACATATCCTCATCCCCATGTGAAAGTTTATGACTGCGGAACCGCAGGGATGGAAGTCATGTTTAAAGCAAGAGGTAGCAAACACCTAATAATTATTGATGCGAGTTCGACTAATTCCGAACCAGGTGCTGTATTTAAAGTTCCAGGAAAAGAATTAGAAGCTCTACCGGAAGCCAGTTATAATTTACATGATTTTCGCTGGGATAATGCAATCGCAGCTGGAAAAAAAATCTTCAATTCGGATTTTCCTTCTTCGGTGACGGTTTATTTGATTGAAGCAGCAAATCTAGATTTTGGTTGGCAGTTGAGTCATGCCGTACAGCATTCTGCTGATGTCGTGTTTGGACAAATTAAGGCGATGATTGAAAGTAAATCGGGTGATGCAACTTCAAGCTGAATCTTCCTGATAAACAGATAATTCATCCACTCTCATTTCAAAAGGCATTCCTTCGCTAGTAGGAGGGCAAACGCGAATTTTAGCATTGCTAGTAATATTGTCTAACAAAGATGCCATCGGTACCATCTTTTGTAAAATCCGCCAGTTGGTAACTTGATCTGGACATTCAATTACCAGAGTCATTGCAGAGGTGTTTGTACTAACATACCAGCGACAGACAGATAACAAATCTCGAATTTTGCGATCGCAGTTGTCATAGAAGAATTTACTTAAAGATTTTTCCAACTGCTGACGCAATATAATATCTGCCGATGAAGGTTGAAACGGTCCCAAATCATCATTCTGAAAGAAATACTTACTGTTCATTTGTTTAGCGTGTTTATTGATTCTTTCAAGCTCAAATCACAATACCATAGATCGAATATTGAATTGTAGCCAAATATTCTATATTTTATGTTTCTATAAAAACTGCTATATAAGCAATAATCAAAAACCAAAAAATAAGCTAAATATATTTTTAGCCAAAGAATATTTACTCACAATCTAATATTTCTAAAATCCAATACTTCCTCAACTATTATAATCATATACAATCAATAAAGTTAGTATATGATTTTAAAAAACATCGACTGTTAGGAATTTTTCACCTATCCTTTAACATTGAATTAACTTTCTTAACTCAATCCTTACCTTTATATAAATAATGGTTCTATTTTCCACATAGTTGATGATAGAAGCATTGTTAGTTATTTTTTGTTCATTGCGTAAAATGTATCAACTTTCTTGATGTAATAGATAAACGATTGCAGCAATAAGGTGTAAAAAATTATAGGATAAACAATCTTTTGGGCAATCAAAGAATTGAGAATTATCCTACCGCTCAGTAAATAGAAATATTGCTCTGTAAGGATTTTACAATTTTTTTTCCAAGCAGATGCATAGCTCTATTAGCGGTAATATTAATTACTGCTACTCGCTTTCAAACGACAGAATCTCAAGGGGATGCAATTTTGAGGAGTTATGCAAGAAGTAAAGCAATTTCTACTGTAATTGCTTAAATTAACATCGACACTAGATTTATGATAATCGAAAATCAAATGTTTTACCCATTACGAACATAAATTGAAGTAGTAATTGTACCTAGATAGTTTGCGCTATTAAATAAGCAATATCTTACATGGTGTTGTTTGTATCTTGAGCTAGACCTATGATATACACTAATAATAAAAAAAAAGAATTCTGCGATACCATTTATATGTGATAAATAAAACCTTCAACTATAAACTATAGATTTGTAAACTAAAATACGATAATTATTCGGGTTTGTAGTAAGGAATTTAGTCCTTTAAAGACAGCGATAAATCGCTTACTACGAACTATTACTACGAACTATTTTTTACGTGCGATAATGTGAAAAATATGCCAATGCTTTTCATTGCCTAAAGCAGTTTTACCATCGCGATCTTCTTCGTCGAGCAATTCTATTTCAAAAGGTTGTAGTAGTGATTCGATATCCGATATAGTATGGTAGTTGATGGTTGAATCTGCTGCCCACGAATCGCGTTATGCCGAAGGCATCACGCTCCGCGTATCGCCGAATAACTGACCGCAAAAACGTCCTCGGGGAATTAAACCCGAAACAATTTTATTCCATAGATTGGGAAAAATATTTGGTTCGCAAAATGGAAGACTAAAGCTAGCATTGATTAAATCAACCTGTAGATTTAATTCAATATTTTCAAACTTAGCAACGCGAGTTTGTAAAAGTTCGGTATTAATATCAGAACGCTGTAACAACCGAGTAATAGCTTCTTGCTCGCCGTCAATCGCCATAACATTCCAACCCCGACGCAATAATTCTACCGTATCTCGACCATCTCCACAGCCGAGATCGATAGCTGTTTTCGATTTAGCTTGAGGAATATCGGCTTCAAAATTTGTTAAAGCAGTCAGTAAAGTTTCTCTCGGCGGACGATTTGCAACAGCTTTGTAATAATCCGCCCATCTGCGAGGAGCAAGATCGTTAGTGAATTGATTATCGTTAGGTTGTGGCATTTTGTTAAAGTAAATATCCGTAAATTAGAGTAAATAATGATTGATTAATCGTGAATAAAAGTTGAAATAACTCTTATAAATAATTTTGCTTTGATAAAATAATAAAGTATAAAATTACTAAACAAAAATAAAACCATGAAAGTTAGCGCTCGCAATAACTTAAAAGGAACTGTAAAAAAGATTATACCTGGAGTTGTTAGCACCGAAGTAACTTTAGAAATAGCACCTGGAGTAGAAGTAGTTTCAGTTATTACTAAATCATCCGCAGATCAAATGCATCTTTCTTTAGGAAAAGAGGCTTATATGGTAGTTAAAGCAACAGACGTTATGGTTGGTGTGGATTGATATATTTAGGTAATGGGTAGTGGGTAATGGGTAGTGGGTAGTGGGTAGTGGGTAGTAGGTAATGGGTAGTGGGTAGTGGGTAATGGGTAATTGTAAAATTATTTTCGATTAAGATTTTATCTTGTAGCCATACCTTATCAAAGTTCTAGTTCTAATATCTTAAATTTGAGCAGAAATCATTTATATACCAATTACCAACTACCAACTACCAACTACCAACTACCAATTACCAATTACCAATTACCAACTACCAACTACCAACTACCAACTACCAACTACCAACTACCAAATAAAAAAAGTCATAGCTAATAAAAGCTACGACTTAAATTAAACTATATTGTAATTTTTAAATCAAAACTTTATATCAAGTAAGGTTCTTGATGAGTTTTAATTGTGCAGTTGGAGCGGGGATAGGTGACGCAAAGTAAAGCGAATCCTTTTGACATTTGCTCGTCATCCAAAAAGATTTGGTCGGATTGGTCGATTTCACCTTCAACTACTTTACCAACACAGGAGGAACAAGAACCACTTGAGCAACTGAAAGGTAGCTCAATACCAGATTCTTCTGCTCCTTCTAATATGGTGGTTTCTTCGTCAATTTCTACTGTGGTGTCTAAATCTTCTTTTTTGTTAATCAATCTAACTTCGTAACTAGCCATGCTTGTGTTCTCCTCAAACGACGTATAATTTTTGGCTGTTGGTTGATAGTTGTTAGTTGTTGGTTGATAGTTGTTAGTTGATGATCCACACCTAGCGGTGAACGAGTGAAAGTTGTTGTTTGAAAGTTTATGAAGAGCAAACTATCGTGCAGCAGCTTATAGTGAAGAAGTTATAAGCGAGCTACTAACTACTAACCACTAACCACTAACTACTAACTACTAACTACTAACCACGAACTAACAATTTATTCATTGCAAGGTGTACCGCTGGGGGTACAGTCACCAGCTTCAAATGACTTGCCGCAACCGCAGGTGCTGGTTGCATTGGGATTAGTAAACTTAAAGCCGCTTTCCATCATGCCTTCGATAAAATCGA
>JBCCLY010000272.1:0-5961 GCA_039026655.1 Cyanobacteria bacterium P01_C01_bin.38
AAATTTTCTCCCGTATTAACTTCAAAAAGCTTTAATTGTATGTAGTTATCTTTCATTCTTGCTTGTACTTCCTGAATGATTTCTTCTGATTCACTCAGTAATACAAGTTTAATACTATCAGGTAAATATTCACTATTAAGAGGATGTAGCTGTGCGCGAATGCTAACAATTTCGTTTGCATCTGGTGCTAATTTAAGTACTAAAACAAATTTTTGAGTTTCTGCTTCTCCCCCCAATTCAATTATTTTAGCTCTTTCCATCTTAGCAGCACTTAAATTGGTGTCGCTTCTGAAACTAAAAGCTAAACTACTGCTATTTGAGTTAATTAATGTATCAATTGCTTGCCAAGAAGCTTGATAAATACTTTCAAACCAATTGCTGAGATTTATGGCTGGAGATAATTGTGTTTGCGGGCTTTGTTGCTGTTGCTGATATTGATATAATCTTTGTCGCCATTGAACGTTTTCTAGTAGCGCTCCCCAACTGGCAAATGGTACTTCCAGTCTGGGAAACATTACTCTTGAACTAGTTAACCGTTGCAGCATATTTTCGGCTTGGGTAGTTGATAATTCTGGTAAACGCGATATGGCCGAAACGGTATCGTCTATTAGACAAAACTGGTAAGCCATCCAGAAAGCATTGAGATCTTTTGTTAAATGCCGTGCATCCATACAGTAAGTTCTATCCATTGGATCGTAAGTTGCTTGGGATTTTAATTCTTTATGAGTTGTATAACCCCAAAATCGCACGCTTTCCCCATCTGGTTTAACTTGTACTGCTATATAAAATTCTGCTCTCCAACCGAGAATATCCACCCATTCTTGAGGAACTTCTAATTCGCTATCGTCAATTGCTTCAGTGGGAATCAAAACAATTCGTCTTCGATTTAATATAACTGCGGTGCCGTTGACAAATTCCCAGAAACCAGGAACATGAGGAGAACTTTCCCAAACACTTGCTTGCAAACCATATTCCGTTTGTACCCAATCCATAAATGTATAAAGGCAAATTTGGTTTAAATAAGCACGCCAACGACTGTTAGGAGTTGCATAAACCTGGCTTTGCTGCCATAACTGCGACCCAATTGTTGGTGTTACTTCTGAAAGCCATTCTTGCGGATCTGTAAACGTGTAAGTCATTTCTACAACAAATATGAAAATTACGGATTTACGTCGAAATTTCCTAGCTGGTTTTTCAACCATTCTTCAAGAGCAATGCTCATATCTTTTATTTGGTTGGGTTTTACAAAAATATTCAATTCCTTGCCCCATCTGACCAATGCTTCTAATAAAGATTCTCTAGCTTTAACAAGTTTTCGAGATACCGTAGATTGGCTCATTTGCAACTGTTGCATTATTTGCTGTTGAGTCAGTTCCTCTTGATAATAAAGCCTAATTATTTCTTGAGATTTTATATCTAGTTTTTGAAAAGCATTTAATAATACACCGAACATTTGAGATATTTGTTCTTGTCGTTCTTTCCATTCCTCTGCTGCTATAATCTCAGCTATGAATGAGTCTGAATTGGGGTCTGGTAAATCTACTGGTTGACTGGTATCAGAGTCTGTTTTAATATTTAAAGAACTAATCCGTGGAAATAAATAAGTACGCAAGTAAACAACCGATTGTTTTAACCACTCTTCAATTTGTTTTGCACTGCATTCTGGAGTCTCCATCGTTAATTGATGCCGAGAATTATTGTAAAGATCGGCGATCGCCTGCCATAATTGAGGAGTTGGTTCTGGTAGTGATGCAGTACCCGCCGGTTGAGTTTGGACATAAAGTTGTTTAAAACAAGTCCAAGCTAGACGGTATTGTGAAGTTGTGAAGGCAGATAGTCCAATACGATTGAGAGCCTCGACAAACAATTTTTTACTAACTTTACGTAACAATGCCCAGTTGCTGCAAGGATCGGCTTCTTTTCGTTGCCGTAAAATATCTCTTAATCTATTTTTAATTGCCATCATGCTATAGGCTTTAAAATTAGAAGATTTAAGAGGATCGAAACTTTCTAAAATTGCTTCAACTTCTGCATTTGCCATTTGAAAATAATCAGCGATACCATAGGAGCTGTTAACTAATCGAACAGCTTTTTTTCGAGATACCAGATAAAGTGACTCTTGTAAATATGCCTGCATATGCATTGCAGCAAAATGGTTAGATTGCGATAGCCATTGCTGATGCCAGTAAAATACCCAAAAGTCTTCTTTTTTTGAGGCTTCTGGCGAACCTTTTAAGCTCCTTAGCATACTTCGACGTAATTGTATATCAACTAACCATTTGTTAAATCGATCGTTTTTTAACTCAACAAAGGTCGAGAACATCTCCGTAATATCTTCCCGAGGACGCATAAGCAATTAACAATTTTATTTTTATATGATTGGGGTATCTAATTTCGGGTTTTTATCCAGCGTATTTACGGATTATAGGGTAAATAGATTGTGTGCTAATAATTTTAATATATTTAATGGGGAACAGGGAACAGGGAATAGGGAATAGGGAATAGGGAGTAGGGAGTAGGGAGTGGGGAGTGGGGAGTGGGGAGTAGAAAGGAGTTATATAGATTACGAATTATATAAATAATGGTTCTTCAGTACATAGTATGCTATTGACATTGTTGAAAAGCTTACTAGGAAAAGGGAACAAGCTGCTCTGCAAATTAAGGTTAATAGTAAAGACTATTTTTTAGGCGTTGCTGATTTAATGTATGAATTTAATTTATCGCATAATCGAAACCCTTGTAGAGACGCGATATATCGCGTCTCTACATTTAAATTCATATCCGAATTCAGCAACGCCATTTTTTATTTTCTGTTCCCCGTTCCCCGTTCCCTATTCCCCCTTCCCCCTTCCCTACTCCCTACTCCCCACTCCCTACTCCCTTTGCATGAACCTAAATCATTTACCATACTGTACAGAGAAGTTGAGTTTTAAATACGGTTCCCGGTTTTAAATCGTAGAAGGGAAATTCTGGTTCGGTGCATCCTAAACAAGGAACTCCGGCGCGGGTTTTTGATGAGACTCTATTCCACAATATGCGATTGCACGAAGAGTGTGTCATGGGGCCGCGACACCCAATATCATAAAATAAGCATCCTTTACGTTGAGCAAATTCTGTGGTGGATGCTTTGTAAGCAAAGTGAATATTGCGGGTGCAACCTGTTTGAGTAAAGGTATTAAAGAAGGTTTGGGGACGATGTAAATCATCGAGAACAATATCGCCGATTCTACCGGTTGCAATGGCGACTAAAATTTGAGTTATCCAATCGGGATGGGCTGGGCAACCGGGAATATTTATTACGGGTAAACCAGACTTTGCTCGAAAGTCTTTACCTAGAAACCCACCTTCTTCTCTTCTGAGATATTGCAACCCGATTGATTCGCTGGGATTTGGAGCCATTGAGGGAATTCCTCCCCAACAAGCGCAGTCTCCCACCGCTACTACAAAGTTAGCAACGTGAGCCAAATCGCTCAACCAATCTTTCATCGGGCGATCGGCAAAGCGATTCCATTCTCCGGTACCGTTGGGGCCATTAATTACGGTACCTTCAAATACTAGAATGTCGAGAGGTTTTTTACCTAAAAGACATTGCCACAACATCGCTTGTAATTCGACACCTAACTCCATTCCTAGAGATGGATGCCACAGCATATTAACGCCAAAGTCAGTTACTAAATCAACCGCTGTGGGTTCTTCGGCGTTTAAAAATGACATGGTGTTGCCACTACAAGCACCACCTTGTAACCATAATAAATTAGCCATCTATTAGTTATCAATGAACAATAATGAGTAATTAGTAATAGGATTTACGGCATCTACTCTGTTTTGGGAGATTGAATAATTTTAACCAGTAAAAAAATATTATTCTGTAAATCAGACATAGAATATTAATATTTTCGATTTGTAATCCTATACCCCATATCTCTTAATATTGATCGATTATTTATTTTGGGGTTAGTCTATTTACATAACTTTTTATCAGTTATTACAAAAAGATGCTAATAGAAAAGATTATACTGTTATATTCAAAACAATTTTTATTAAAACTAATAGTAATTATCACATCAGTATTTGATATTTAATTTAAGGTAAGAAAGTCGGCACAAATAAACAGAATTACGTAACAAAATGTAAACTAAGCTCAAACCCTTACTCCTATTCCCTACTCCCTACTCCCTACTCCCTACTCCCTTGCTTTGATTACAATTTTTAACGCCAACCTACTTATAGGTGCCAGAAACCCGGTTTTTTGGAAAAACCGGGTTTCTAAAATCTCACAAATGATTTAGGAATGCTATAGCTATGAATTAATATTAAAAATAAATTCATTATGATACGAAATCTTACGGTTTATATTGCTTAATTGCTAGATTTTTCTATACTTAGAAACTAGATAAAAAAGTAGACGAACAATTATATATGTAATTAAAATAACTTAGTTTTAATAAAATACAATCGATAATCTTTGCGAAATATATTTTTAGTCTGGTTGAGGAAATATATAATATAATCGGAATTAGCACTAAAAGCTAAAAGAATCATATTGTTAATAGCTTATTAGCTGGCAATAATTGTTTTACACGGGTCAATCTACCAATATTGTTTACAGATATAAATGTCTAACACTTGTTGTGTTGAATTGAAATAAATTCATCCAGCAATGCAGCGGATAAGCATTTCTTTCTGTTCTAATGGTGGATATAGATGGTAATAAACAATAGCATCACGGATTCTGCTGTAAAAGCGGCGATGGAAGCAATTGCACAGACTTCAGCCACAGTACAAGAAAAAATAGAGATGCTGATTGAAGTAGCACAAGGTTTTCTCAAAAAGCCTAAAACTGCTCAAGATTTATACAACGCTATTTTTTTATACGATAAGGCTCAAGAGTTGTGTGGTGAGGAATTTCTACTTTATCAAGCTCGTGCTAAAGTTGGCAAAGGAAGTGCATTACAGGCAATTCCCGAAGAAAATCTAGAGTTGCTTTTGCAGGCTAAAACCGCATATGAAGAAGCGCTACCGATTCTTGAAGAATTAGCCTCTAAAGAAGAAGCAGCAGAAGCGCGGATGAATTTAGGTTTGGTGTTGCAGTCATTAGCATCATCGAATATGGCTCGAATGACAGACAGCATTCAGGCTTATCAAGAAGCTTTGCAAGTTTTTACCTGGGAGAAATACCCGCAAGAATACGCGATATTGCACAACAACATTGCCATCGCTTATCTGTCGATGTCTGCGGGTTCGCAAGAACAATATTTGTTTGAAGGCTTAGCGGTACAGTCATTCGAGGTAGCTTTGAAACGGATTAACCTCATAGAGCATCCCAGAGAATATGCAATGCTGCAAAACAATTTAGGTAATGCATTGCAATACTTACCTTCTTCTCATCCCTTTGAGAACAATTCGCGGGCTATAATTGCTTATGACGAAGCATTGAAAGTGCGTAATTCCAGAGATACTCCCATCGAATACGCCAACACCATCGCTAATAAAGCTAACGCTTTAATAAACTTACCAGATAAACTCCGACGACCAGAAGTTGGTAATCAGCAAAATCTCTTAAAAGCACGTGATTATTATCAACAAGCATTAGATATTTTTACTAAACACGGACAGATTTCACAAGCACAAGCCGTATCTCAGGTGTTAGAAGAAATCCACGAAAGTTAGGAGTTAGGAGTTAAGAGTTAGGAAGTTTAAATTACTCTTTCTCCCATCATCATCTATCTGCTCCTATTCCTATTCCCTATTCCCCGTTCCCCGTTCCCTATTCCCTATCCTTATTAATTAAAAAATGAACGAAATTTTAACGAATTACGATTTAAACGGAATGATGACTACTTTAATGGCTGGTGATTTAAATCTACTTACTGGCTTTATATGGTTTGTTGTGGCAACAGTTGTATCAATGATTGGTGGTGCTGTTGGTGGAATGTTGTTAGCAGGAGAGGAATTAGGATA